>JBKJTK010000540.1:0-7703 GCA_046590875.1 Chiayiivirga sp. | reverse complement strand
ACGGCCAGGACATTTGCGACGTAGCGCAGGGATTTCGATTGGACTTGCATGAAAGGTTTCCAACGGAGGTGAAACAGCGGGCTTGCGGCCGCGCGCGCAGAATATCGAGCGCGCCCGAACGCGGAGCAACCAACAACTATTGGGACTGGTCCCCAAGCGACTTCGCCCGTTTCCCCATGGCAGCACAGACGGAACGAGGTCGCCGCGGAGCCTACTGCCCGGTGTGACCCGGGTCATGCTGCGCTGCAACAACACGTATACGTACGGCCATCGTCACAGCGTGGAGCAACGGTCTGGCGCGATCCTCTGCCGCCATTCCCGCACGAAGCTGCTGCCGCATTTTGGCGAAACTGCGCGAATTTCGGGACAGACCATGATCTCGCGTTGCGGCACCAACCCCGGATCGCCTAGTTTGCCCTCATGACAGACCACGCGTTGATGCTCTATACCCGCCCCGGCTTCGAGCCCGAGGCCGCGGCCGAAATCGCCGAACGCGCCGCCGCGCTCGGCCACGCCGGTTATCCCCAGGCCGAACGCGGCAGCGCGTTTGTGCGCTATGCGGGGCTGGATGCGGACGCGGCCGTCGCGCTCGATCACGCCCTGCCCTGGCGCGAGTTGATCTTCGCGCGGCAGAAGTTGTTGGCGTTCGCCGAGTTGACCGCGCTGCCACCGAAAGATCGGCTCACGCCCATGTTGGAGATTCTGCAGTCGCGTGGGGAGCGCTTCGGCGACCTTTGGGTCGAGCATCCCGACTCCGATGAGGCCAAACCACTGGCCGGCCTCGCTCGCAGTTTCGCCAATGCGCTGCGCCCGGCGCTGCGCAAGCAGAACCTGCTGACGCCCGGCCTGAATCCCTTTCTGCCGCGCCTGCATGTCGTCTTCCTCGCAGGCGACCGCGCGCACCTCGCGCGCAGCCAGGTCGACGAAAGCTCGCCCTGGCCGCTCGGCATTCCACGTCTGAGGCTGGCAAAGGAAGCCCCGAGTCGTTCCGCTTTGAAACTCGAAGAAGCCCTGCTCACGCTGCTCGATGCCGACGAGCGCGCACGCTGGATCAAACCCGGGATGAAAGCCGCCGACCTCGGCGCCGCGCCCGGCGGTTGGAGTTGGGTGCTGGCGAAACAAGGCGTGCACGTCACCGCGATCGACAATGGCCCGCTGACCGAGACTGCGCTCGCCACCGGCCTGATTCGCCACGTGCGCGCCGATGGCTTCACTTGGCAACCCGCGCAGCCGATGGACTGGATGGTCTGCGACATGGTGGAACAACCCAAACGCGTCGCCGCACGCATGGCCGAGTGGTTCGCCCAAGGCTGGTGCCGACGCTCGATCTTCAATCTGAAACTGCCGATGAAGAAACGCTATGCCGAGGTGCAGGCGAATCTGGCGGATTTCGTTTCCCACTGCGAACAGGCCGACGTGAAAGTGGAATGGCGCGCGCGGCAGCTTTATCACGATCGGGAGGAGATCACGGTGTTCGCGCAGGCACGGCGATGAAGCCACACCCGCCGTGCTAGTCTTACGCTTATCTGATCGATCATTTTTAGGCAAGACAATGACCGCCCAAGCCACCCTGTCCAGCAAATTCCAAATCTCCATCCCGAAAGCCGTGCGCGAGGAGCAGCACTGGAAAGCCGGGCAGCGCTTCGCCTTCATCCCGAAAGGCAAGGGCGTGCTGGTGATACCGGTGCCCACCCTGGAGGAGCTCACCGGCATCGCCAAAGGCGCGAACCCCGACGGCTACCGCGACCGCAAGGATCGCTATTGATGCGCGTGGTGGACACATCGGCTTGGATCGAGCGGCTGATCGGCAGCGCGGTAGGGAAGCGCGTCGCGAAGGAGTTCCCGCCGATGGAAGAATGTATGGTTCCTACCATCGTGCAGCTGGAGTTGTCCAAATGGGCGCAGCGCGAGCTTGACGAAGAACGCACCGACCAGATCGTCGCCTACACCCAGCAATGCCTCGTCGTCCCGCTCGACACCCGTATCGCCTTGCTTGCCGCCGATCTGCATCGAGAGCACAAGCTCGCGACCGCCGACGCCATTGTCTACGCCACGGCGCTCGAACATGAGGCTGAGCTGCTGACCTGCGATGCGCATTTCGCGAATCTGCCGCGGGTACGTTACCTGGGCAAGTGAGCCGTATGCACCGCGTTTACCTGCGCAACTGAAGGCTGGGAATTAGACACGTCCGCAGTCGACTTCCTGAACGCATACGGCGCTGCAGTCAAGTTGGTCGGCTAACACGCTGTTCGCAAAGCTTTGTCGCGGCGGTACACATCGACATTTCCGGCCAGGTCCGTCGGATAGCGCGGTGTGTCATGAAATTGCTGCGGGTGAATGCTAGGCTCCGCGACCCGTTCCGCTTCACGGAATTCCGGAGTTGCTCATGTCGTTTGCGCCCACGTCGCGGCTGGTCTGTGCCGCCATTTCTTTGCTTGCCAGTACGGTAGTGATGGCAAACGCTACGCCCCAAACCCTGCCTTACTCGCAAAACTGGTCGAACGCCGGCCTGATCACCGCTAACGATGATTGGACATCTGTACCTGGCGTTGTCGGTTTCCTCGGCGACGATGCCAGCACGACCGCGACCCCCTACGCGGGAGGCGACCCCCAGACCCTGACGGCCGCGACTGTTGGCACTGCTCAAGACGTCATCGCAAATCAAGCAGCCCCAAACACTCAGACAGCAGGGGGAGTGGGCGAATTCGATGGGATTGCGAATCCGGTCGTGGCCATGCAGGGCAGCGGCACTGCAGACGCTCCGCACTTGGTATTGACTCTCGACACGACGGGTAGCAGCGGCATTACGGTGGCCTATAACCTGCGTGATATCGACGGGTCCGTCGACAACTCTGTGCAGCCCGTCGCCCTGCAATTCCGAGTCGGAAACAGTGGCGTTTTCACCAACGTGCCCGCTGCCTTCGTGGCAGACGCCTCTTCCGGGCCCAGTTTGGCCACCCTTGTCACGCCAGTGTCGACGGCACTGCCGGCCGCAGCCGACAACCAACCGACCGTCCAGCTCCGAATCATCACGATAAACGCAGCCGGCGCCGACGAATGGGTCGGCATTGACGACCTGAGTGTCACCGGTACACCGATCGCCGATACCGCGCCCAGCGTGAGCACAACCGTTCCCGCCGACAATGCGACCGGCGTCGCGCTCGCCGCCAACATCGACATCACCTTCAGTGAGGCGGTCAACGTCACCGGCAGCGCGTTCACGATCTCCTGCGCCACGTCCGGCGTGCACACGGCAGTTGTGAGTGGCGGTCCGACCACGTTCACGCTCAACCCAGATGCGGACTTCGTCAACAGCGAACTATGCACCGTGACCGTGGACGACCTGAGCGTCACCGATCAGGACGCCAACGATCCGCCTGACAACATGGCAGCGGACCACGTCTTCGATTTTACCACTGTCGGCTCCCTGCCGACGCTGTCGATCAACGACGTCACCCAAGCCGAAGGCAACACCGGAACCTCGACATTCGCCTTCAATGCGACGCTGGATTCCGATCCCGGCGCAAGCACCGTGACATTTGCCCTGACGGCGGCCGACGACACTGCCACCGACGCCAACAACGATTACGAGCCAGCGACCATCAATTGCTCTCTGACCGGCACCAACCGCACCTGCACCTTGAGCGTGACGGTCAACGGCGACATCGCGGTGGAGCCGAACGAAACCTTGTTCGTCAATGTCTCGGCGGTGGTCGGCGCGAACGCGCCCGACCTGCAAGCAATCGGCACGATCAACAACGACGACACGCCGGTCACGGCCATCGGCGCGGTGCAGGGACCGGGCCTGGCCTCGCCGCTGGTGGGCAGTTCGGTCAGCGTCGTCGGCATCGTAACGGCGCGCGACACAGTCGGCGCCAGCGGCGGCTTCTGGGTGCAGGAAGCCGCGCCCGGCGACGGGCTGGTGGCGACCTCCGATGGCATATTCGTGTTTGGGCTCGCCGCCGCGAATTCGGTAGCGATCGGCGATCTGGTGCGAGTCTCTGGCACCGTAGTGGAATTCAACACGCTGACCGAACTCAGTTCGCCGACCGTCAACATCCTGGGAAGCGGCAACGCGCTGCCGACCCCGGTCGATCTGTCGCTGGTAGCAAACCAGCCCTCGCCGACTGACCTGCTGGTGCTGGAACGGATTGAAGGCATGCGCGCCCTCGCGCCCTCGTTCACGGTCACAGCACCGAACGATGGCAACGTCAACTACAACGCGGGCACGGGCACCAACACCTCGAGTTACCACGGCGTGGTCACCGGTACGACGCGTCCCTTCCGCGAAGCGGGTATCCCGATCAACGACCCGGTTCCGGCGCCGGAGCCGCCGCCCGTTCCGGTGCAGCCGCCCTACGCCGGCCCGCGCTGGGACGAGAATCCCGAACTGATCCGCGTCAATACGACGATCTTGACCGGCAGCACGCTGCAAGCCCACCGCGCTGGCACGCGGCTGACCAACCTGGTCGGCGTGATTGACTACTTTGGCCGCTACAACCTCTTGCCCGATCCGACCTCGCCGCCAACGGTGGTTCCCGCCAGCGTGCCGAACGGCACTGCCGTCGCGGCTCCCACGACGCGCGAATTCACCATCGGCAGCTCCAACATCGAGCGCTTCGGGGAAACGGTTGCGACTCGGGATCCGAACTTCATTCGCGTGATCAAAGTCTCGCGCGCCATTCGCGATCATCTGCGCACGCCTGACATTCTTGGCCTGATCGAAGTAGGCAGTCTCATTGCGGCGCAGAATCTTGCCAGCCGCATCAGCAGTGACGCGATCGCCGCCGGTCAGCCGGATCCGCAGTATCAAGCGCACCTTCTCGGCACCGGGACGCAGGAGTTGGCCTTCCTGGTCAAACAGGCGGCAGTGGAACCCGGCGTGCCGCGAGTGGAAGTCGTCAGCGTCACTGAAGTGGGCCGCGGCCTCAATGTAACTTGCCCGGATGGCGTGTCTCAGACCGTGGGTACGCTCAATGACCGGCCGCCGCTAGTCTTGCAGGCGATCGTGCATTCGCCGAACGGCGCTGACTACCCCGTGACCGTAATCGCCAATCACCTGAAATCGCTGATTGGCGTCGACGATCCGGGCCCGGCCAATCCGAGTTACGCCTGCTTCCCGAGCGAAGGTGCGCGCAATCGCGCCAAGCGCCAACAGGGCGCGGAGTTCCTCGCCAACCTGGTACAGACGCGACAAACCGCCAATCCGAGCGAGCGCATCGTGTTGCTGGGCGACTTCAACGCCTACGAGTTCAACGACGGCTACGCCGACGTGATGGGCACGATTCTCGGCACCCCCAGCACCAACAATCAAACCATCGTGCCGGGTGACGGCGCGGACTTGGTCAACCCCAACCTCGAAAATCTCTACGCCACAACCACGGCTGATCAGTTCTACACCTACGTCTTCGATGGCAATGGCCAGATCCTCGATCACATCATCGTGAACGAAGACGTACTCGGCTCCACCGCGGCCGCGCGCGTCGAGTACCCGCGCATCGACGCCGATTTCCTCGATCCCGATCGCAATGACGGCACCACCGCATTGCGCATCTCCGATCACGAAGCCGTCGTCGGCTTCTTCGCCGCCGACGGATTTGGCTCGCTGCCGACCATCAGCAACGTCGCCGACCAGAGTACCAACGAGGCGACCTCCACGGCCGCCATTCCCTTCACCATCGGTGATGTCGAAGATGGCGGCGCCCTGGCGTGCAGCAGCGTGACGGGCGCTTCCAGCATCGACACGCTGGTGCCGGACGCCAACGTCGTGATCAGTGGCACCGCGCCCAATTGCAACGTCATCCTCACCCCGATCGGCGATGCCACCGGCACCACGACCATCACCCTGACGGTCACCGATGCCGATGGCGGCGCGGCCAGCGACACGTTCGTGCTGACGGTGAACAACGTGAACGACGCCCCGACGATTTCCAACACGTCGGACCAGACCACGGCCGAGGACACGGCCGAGGTGGTGAACTTCACCATCAACGACGTCGATTCGAGCCTCGCCTGCTCCGCCGCGAACCTGTCGGCGACGTCGACCGACGGGGTGCTGGTGCCGCCCGCCTCGATCGTATTCAGCGGTACCGCCCCGGCCTGCACCGCGACGATCACGCCGGCATTGAATCAGTCTGGTACCAGCCTGATCACGTTCATCGTGTCGGACGGGGCACTATCGGCCAACGACAGTTTCGATCTGCTCGTGACCGCGGTCAACGACGCTCCCACGATTTCGGCGATTGCCAACGTGACGGTGAACGAGAGCGTGGTCGTGATGGTGTTCCCGACCGTCAGCGACACAGAGACGTTCCTCTTCTGCTCCAGCAGCCTCAGTGCGACCTCGAGCAATCAGGCGCTGCTGGCGGACTCGAGCATCCTGTTCGACAACGTCAGCGGATGCCGGGTGCGGCTGGTGCTGCAGCCGGCGGGGACTGGCCAGAGCCTGGTGACGATCACGGTGAATGATGGCAGCGGCGCAGCCAACGCCACCGCAAGCGCAAGCTTCACCGTTACCGTGATCGAGAACGACGCCGACAACGACGGCATCGCCGATGGCGTCGACAACTGCCCGACGACGCCAAACCCGGGCCAGGAAGATGCGGACGGCGACGGCGCGGGCGATGCCTGCGATGCGGAGCCGACCGATCCGGTGCGGATCTTCCGCAACGGCTTCGAATGACGCAAAGCGACACCGCCGCAAGGCAAAAAGAACCCCGCTTCGGCGGGGTTCTTTTTGGCCGCTCGTTCCACGTTCTGCACTGCATCCGCAGCCCCATCCTCCGGTGCCGCGGAGGCGTTCTCAGCCGCGTTGCGGCCCCATCGCATGGCGCGCAAACAACCGCTTCAGCGGTGTCAGGCGATCGACCAATCCGAGCGCCGGACCACGCAGCAGCGTGGGCAGAAACGCCTCGTTCGAAAACAGTCGGTTGATGCCGTCGAACGCACCTGCAGCGAGCGCGTTTTCGCTGCGACGTACGCGCTCGTAACGGCGCAACGAAGCGGGCGCGGCGAGATCGCGACCGGTTTCCCGCGCACGCGACAACACCGCGATCAATTCCATCGCGTCCTGCAGGCCGAGGTTGACACCCTGCCCGGCCAGGGGATGCACCACGTGCGCCGCATCGCCGACCAGCACAACGTGTCCGGCAACGTAGCGTTGCGCCAGTTGCAGGCGCAGCGGAAACGCAGCGCGCGATGAGGCCAATGTCATCGCACCGAGGCGTGCGTTGAAGGCGCGGGTGAGCTCGTCGCCGAAATGGTCGTCGTCGCAGGTCAGCAGGCGTTCGGCTTCGGATTCCGGCAAGGTCCATACGATCGAACCCAGCCCCTCGGCGCACGGCAGCAAAGCCAGCGGCCCCGTCGGCAGAAATCGTTGCCACGCCGTGTCGGCATGCGGTTGTTCGGTTTGAACGTAGGCGACCACGGCGCGCTGCCCGTAGGCATGGCCCTGCACTTCCAGTCCGGCGAGGCTGCGCAGCGGCGAGTCGGCGCCGTCGGCGGCGATGACGAGACGCGGGTTGAGGCGCACGCCGTCGTCGAGATCCAGTGCGATACCATCGTCGTCCTGCGTCAATTCGACGACGGTCGCGGGGCAGTGCAACTCCACGTGGCTCTCGCGCTGCAGCGCCTGCCATAGCGCGTGCTGGATGGCGCCTTGTTCGATGATGTGTCCGAGGGCATCGACGCCAATGTCGCTCGCG
>JBKJTK010000505.1:0-2793 GCA_046590875.1 Chiayiivirga sp. | reverse complement strand
CACGACCGGATACGGCCAGGCCTTGAGCTGGTCCAGCACCTGCTGGCTGGCATTGGTCCAGGGTTTGATCTTGTTGGCGACCAGGCCGACCGCGAGCTTGCCTTTCTTCACTCGATCCACCGTGGCGAGGCTGTTGAGGAAGGGCACGGTCGCTTCCAGGTCGATCACCGAGGGCAATACCGGCACCACGACCGCATCGACGGTCGCCAGAAACGCGGCGAGATCGTCCGCCATCGCCCCGGCGGGCGCGTCGATCACCATGCGTTGGGTATCGGCGGGGACGTGCTTCTCCCATCCGCGCCGGCTTCCATCAATCGGCAACACGGCCGAATTCATCCCGGCGCGCTTCTCGCACCAGTGGCGGCTGGAACCCTGACGATCAGCGTCGATCAACACGGTGTGCTTCTCCGCCAGCGCGAAGTAGGCCGCGAGATGAGTCGCGATCGTGGTTTTGCCGGCTCCGCCCTTGGAACTGGCGACGAGGATGCTGAGCATGCGTGTGTCCCTGCAGCGATGGCCCGGGGAAATGTACACCAAGGGCTCCGGTCGCAAAGCCATTGCCGCCCGGCAGTGCGGTCCGACCCCTGCTCAGCGCCCGGTGCCCGACGCTCCGCACGCGTCGCAGGAACGTTTTGCTAGTTTCCTGAGAAACCAACCGAATCTAGGTTGCTGCATCGCATCATCTGTGCTTAATTCGGGACGCGGCTCGCCCTCTAGCGCGAGTCCTGGAAGCAACCTCGGAGATGCTGCATGGCGGACGACACGCGACCGGGTCTATACGATCCGGCCCAGGAACGCGACAGCTGTGGTTTTGGGCTGATCGCGAATCTCGACAACCAGCCCAGCCGCTGGGTGGTCGAGACCGCACTCGCCTCGCTCGCGCGCATGTCGCATCGCGGCGCGATCGGCGCCGACGGCAAGACGGGCGACGGCTGCGGCGTGTTGTTGCATCGTCCCGAGGGCTTTCTTCGTCATGTCGCAGAAGAAGCCGGCCTTCGGGTCGGGCACAGCTTCACTGCCGGCAATGTGTTCCTGCCACACGACGAGGCTTCAGCGCAGCGCGCACGCGGCGTGCTGGGCGAAGAACTCGCACGCGTCGAAGTCCGCGTGGCCGGTTGGCGAGAAATCCCGATCGACACGACGGCCTGCGGCGAAATCGGCCTGGCGTCGCTGCCGCGCATCGAGCAGGTGTTCGTATGTCCGGCGGCGAGCATGGACCCCAGCAGTTTCCAGCGCGCCTTGTTCCTCGCGCGTCGTCGCAGCGAGATTCGTTTAGCCGATCTTCCGGATTTCTACGTCGTCACGCTCTCGGCCTGGACCCTGGGCTACAAGGGCTTGGTCTTGGCGCCGGCTCTTGCACAGTTCTATCCCGACCTACGACATCCGAAACTCGCCGCCAGCGTTGCGCTGTTTCATCAACGCTTTTCCACCAACACCGCGCCGCGTTGGCCGCTGGCGCAACCGTTCCGGTTGCTCGCTCACAATGGCGAGATCAACACCATCGAAGGCAACCGGCGCTGGGCGCAGGCGCGCGTGGCGAAATGGCGCAGCCCTGCGATCGATTTGCGCGAGCTGACGCCTCCCGTTTCGCTGACGGGATCGGATTCGCAAAGTCTCGACAATATGCTGGAACTGCTGCTCGCTGGCGGCATGGACGTGCTGGCCGCGATGCGGATCCTGATTCCACCGGCGACCGGTGCACTTGAGCACAAGGACGCTGACCTAGCCGCGTTCTATCAGTATTTCGGCTTGAACAGCGACCCCTGGGACGGCCCGGCCGGGATCGTGTTGTGCGACGGTCGCTATGCCGGCTGCACGCTCGACCGCAACGGCCTGCGTCCGGCGCGCTGGATGCTCACCCGCGATCGCCATCTCACCGTCGCCTCGGAAACCGGCGTGTGGGATTGTCCAGTGGCCGATATCGTCGCGAAGGGCAAGCTTGGACCGGGCGAGATGATTGCGGTGGATCTCTACAGCGGCACCCTGCTCGACTCGCCCGCGATCGACCGCATCAATGCCGCGCGCGCGCCGTTCAAACGCTGGCTCAAGCGCGGGGTGAAGTATCTGGAGCAGGACCTGATCGATCCGTCGCTCGCTGCCGAGCCGATGGACGCGACCACGCTGCGGCGATACCAGAAACTGTTCAACCTCAGCCGCGAAGAACGCGAATCGATCCTGCGCGTGCTGGCAGAAACCGAGCAGGAAGCCACTGGCTCGATGGGCGACGACACCCCGATGGCGGTGCTCTCGCAACAGCATCGCTCGCTCTACGATTACTTCCGCCAGGCTTTCGCGCAGGTCACCAATCCACCGATCGATCCGCTGCGCGAGGACTGCGTCATGAGCCTCGTCACGCCGATCGGACGCGAGGGGAATCCATTTGAGTTGTCCCCGGAAAGCGCGAACCAGATTCTGGTGAATTCGCCGATCCTTTCGCAACGAAAACTGCGCCAGATCCTGGCAATGGAGGAATTTCGCGCCGCGAAAGCGACGCTCAAACTGTTCTTCGATCCACAACAGGAGAGCATGCGCGAAGCTGTCATGCGGCTGGCCGATGAAGCCGAGGCCGCGGTGCGTAACGGCGCAGTGATCCTGCTGTTGAGCGATTTCGATCCGCCGCGCGGTTGTTACTTCGTGCATCCGCTGCTCGCCACCGGTGCGATCCATGGCCGACTAGTGCGTACCGGCATTCGCTGTGATTGCAATCTGATTGTGGAAACCGGCACCGCGCGCGATCCGCATCACTTCGCCTGCCTGATCGGCTACGGCGCGACCGCGGTGTATCCGTATCTC
>JBKJTK010000479.1:0-3401 GCA_046590875.1 Chiayiivirga sp. | reverse complement strand
CATGCCGACCGGCTCGAAGAGTTCCTGACATTGCCTGCGTATGAGCGTCTTGATTGATCGACAGCCCAGCGACTGTCATGCGGGAAAGCAGGTGGTCATTCCCGGCCAGGCACGGCTCGTCGCGAAAAACCCCATGGCCACTTCGGGCATCGCGCAGATGCACTTTGCAACACCACGCCGGCGGAACAAGCCGCCGTGGCGTCCGGAATGACCGGACACGAAAGCAGGAAGGAGAAGCCGTCCCGTCGTAGCGACCACGCCGATACGACAGCGCAGCGCGTTCTCCGCGCGCGCACCAATGCCACCGCCGCCGCAACCCCCAAGACTCGCCAACCCGAATCCCACAGCAAGGACTCCCGCCATGAACACCGCACAGCCAACCGCCGAACAACTCCGCCACGACTGGGCCAGCAATCCGCGCTGGGCCGGGATCGAGCGCCCGTATTCGGCCGAGGATGTCGTGCGCCTGCGCGGCACCGTGCACGTCGAGCATTCCCTCGCCCAACTCGGCGCGGCCAAGTTGTGGCAATCGCTGCACACCGAGGAGTTCGTCAACGCGCTGGGCGCGCTCACCGGCAACCAGGCGATGCAACAGGTTCGGGCCGGGCTGAAGGCGATCTATCTCTCCGGCTGGCAGGTCGCGGCCGACGCCAACCTGGCGGGTGAGATGTATCCCGACCAATCGTTGTATCCCGCCAACTCGGTGCCGCAAGTGGTCAAGCGCATCAACAACACCTTGTTGCGCGCCGACCAGATCCAGCATTCGGAAGGCAAGTCCGATGTCGATTTCCTGCAGCCCATCGTGGCCGACGCCGAGGCGGGTTTCGGCGGCGTGTTGAACGCGTTCGAGCTGATGAAATCGATGATCGAGGCCGGCGCCGCCGGCGTGCACTTCGAAGACCAACTCGCGTCGGTGAAGAAGTGCGGCCACATGGGCGGCAAAGTGCTGGTGCCGACCCGCGAAGCGGTCGAGAAGCTCGTGGCTGCGCGGCTTGCGGCCGACGTGTCCGGCGTGCCGACCCTGATCGTGGCGCGCACCGACGCCGAAGCCGCCGACTTGCTCACCGCCGACATCGATCCCAACGACAAGCCGTTCTGCACCGGTGAACGCACGGTGGAAGGGTTCTACAAGACCCGCAACGGCATCGATCAGGCGATCAGCCGCGGCCTTGCCTACGCGCCGTATGCGGATCTGGTGTGGTGTGAAACCGGCAAGCCGGATCTGGAATTCGCGCGCAAGTTCGCCGCCGCGATCCACGCGAAATTCCCCGGCAAGATGCTGGCCTACAACTGCTCGCCGAGCTTCAACTGGAAAAAGAACCTCGACGACGCCACGATCGCGAAGTTCCAGAAGGAAATCGCTGGCTACGGTTACAAGTTCCAGTTCATTACCCTGGCCGGCTTCCACTCGTTGAACTACTCGATGTTCAACCTCGCCTACGGTTACGCACGCCACCAGATGAGCGCCTTCGTCGAGCTGCAGGAAGCCGAATTCGCCGCCGCCGACAAGGGCTTCACCGCCGTCAAGCACCAGCGCGAAGTGGGCACCGGTTACTTCGACGCAGTGACGCAGGTAGTGCAGGGCGGGCAGTCCTCCACCACCGCGCTCAAGGGCTCGACGGAAGAAGAACAGTTCCACGAGCCGAAGGTAGCGGCGGCATAACGTGTGCTCCCTCCCCTGCTTGCAGTGGAGGGCTGGGGAGGGGTTGTTCTTGCTTGCGATGTCGCGGTAGAGCTTCACCCCCTGCCAATCTCCCCCTGCAAGCAGGGGGAGGAGTAGGTCACAAGCGACAGCGGGACGTTCACTTCGTTCTTTTCCCCTCGAATCGGCGTCTGACCGCCGCACACCGCTGCTAAACTCCCTCGACTTCAGGGCGAAGGGGAAGGCGCTCGTGACCAGCGCGATCAAAACACGGCATCCTGAAACCCGCGAGAACGCGACGCGCCTGCTGCCGCGACAGCTCTCCGACGCCGAGCGCGCGCTGTTCCGCAGCGTGGGTGAGTGCCGCAGTTTGCAGGCGAGCGATGTGATCTTCCGCCGCGGGGAACTCGGTCGTGCCATGTTCGTGATCGAATCCGGCCGGGTGCAGCTCGAATTCGGCGACGGGCTCGCCGACAAGCTGATCGGTCCGATGGAATTCTTCGGCGAACTCGCCTTGTTCATCGGCAATCATGCCCGCGTCGCCAGCGCGGTCGCGGCCGACGCCGCGGTGTTGTACGTGATCGAGGCCGGGGCCTTCGAGTCCCTGCTGGCGCGCGAGCCGGCGCTGATGGCGCAATTCATGCGGCGCTCGTTCTCCTATCTGGTGGCCAGCGAGCAGCAGTTGATCGGCAACCTCAAGCGCCGCAACGAAGACCTGATGCTGACGCTCGACTCGCTGCGCCAGACCCGCACCCAGCTCAATACTGCCGAGCGTCTGGTGCAGACCGACGAACTCACCGGCCTGTACAACCGGCGCGGTCTTTACGCTTATCTCGACCGGCTCGCCGATCATCTGGTGCCGGGCTTCTGGCTCGGCCTGCTGTTGGTCGACCTGGATCAATTCAAGCAGGTCAACGATCACTTTGGCCACATCGCGGGCGACCGCGTGCTCGGCGCGGTGGCGATCGAACTGCAGAACGCCTGCGGTGACGGCGACCTCGCGGTGCGGCTGGGTGGCGACGAGTTCGCCCTGCTGGCCCAGGTGACGGACTTCGAGGAACTGGAATCGCGCGCGCACCAGATCGTCGACGGCGTACGCCGGCTGCGCTTCCCTGACCCGCTCGACACGGTCTGCATCTCGGTCAGCATCGGCGGCGGCATCTGCTCGCGTTCCGGCTCCTGGTCGGTCTGGTACAGCGATGCCGACAGCGTGCTGTATCGGGTGAAGGGCGAAGGCGGCGACGGCTATCGACTAACGCGGTGACGGTGGTTTAGCGCCCCCGCTGGCACCCCCACTCATTCCGGCAGACAATGCCCCCTCCCGCGAGGTTGCCCAGGGGCGCCGGGAATGCCGGATGATGCCGTGACCGAGGACCAGGTACCGAACGACACGCTGCCGCCGCGCGCCCCCGGCCACGCCAGCGCGCCGCGCGTCCGCACCTTGCTGGTCTGCGATCTGGTCGATTCCACCGCGCTGGTTGAACGCCTCGGCGACATCGACGCCTCCGATCTGATGCGTCGGCACGACCGCCTTGCGCGCGATCTGCTGCAACGGCACAACGGCCGCGAGATCGACAAGACCGACGGCTTTCTCGCGTTGTTCGAGCGTCCGATCGAGGCCGTGGCGTTTGCACTCGCCTACCAGCGCGCGCTGCGCACGCTTGGGGAGGAGGAAAAACAATCGCTGCGAGCGCGCGTCGGTGTGCATGTGGGCGAAGTGGTGGTGTGGGAGAACAACGCGCTCGACATCGCTGGCGGC
>JBKJTK010000470.1:0-11766 GCA_046590875.1 Chiayiivirga sp. | reverse complement strand
ATTGCGGCAGCTGGATCACGTCGCCTACGTGAGGTTTGCCTCGGTGTACCGCAGTTTCGAGGACGTGCAGGCGTTCCGCGAGGAGATCGAGAAACTCGAACGCGACCTGCCCGGGCTCGACGGCCTGCAACTTCCGTTGCTGGAAGAACCGCCGCGCGGCAAACGCTGATGACGTTTTCCGCGATCGATCACGCCCACATGGCGCAGGCGTTGCGACTGGCCGAGCGCGGCGCCTATACCACGCGGCCCAATCCTATGGTCGGCTGCGTGCTCGCGCAGGGTGCGGAAGTCGTCGGCGAAGGTTTCCACCGGCGCCGGGGCGAGCCGCACGCCGAAGTACACGCGCTGAACCAGGCGAGCAGCCGCGCCCGCGGCGCCACGGCTTACGTCACGCTTGAACCTTGCGCGCACGTCGGCAGCACGCCGCCCTGTGCCGATGCGCTTATCGCGGCCGGCATCGCACGCGTGGTCGCGGCCTGTCGCGATCCGTTTCCGCAGGTTGATGGACGCGGATTGGAAAAATTGCGTGAGGCCGGCATTGCGGTCGAAACCCGCCTGATGGAAGCCGCCGCGCGCGCGTTGAATCGCGGCTTCTTTGCGCGCATCGAGCGCGGCCGGCCCTGGCTGCGGGTGAAGCTGGCGATGAGTCTGGACGGGCGCACCGCATTGTCCGACGGCGACTCCAAGTGGATCTCTTCCGAAGCCGCGCGCGCCGACGCACAGCGCTGGCGCGCCCGCGCGGGCGCGCTGTTGACCGCCAGCGGCACCGTGCTGGCCGATGATCCGCGCCTCACCGTGCGTCTCGGAGACGACACGCCATTCGTCGCCCCCTTGCGTGTGGTGCTTGATGTCGGCCTCGCCACGCCTTCGCGCAGCCACGTGATGGACGACGCCGCACCGACGGTATTTTTCCACGCGCCGGACGTGAAACTGTCGTCCGAGTTTCGCGCCCGCGATCGCGTCGCGGTCGCCGAGTCGAAAGGACGGCTGGATCTGGACGCGGTGTTGGCGGAACTCGCGCGACGCGGCGTCAACGAAGTCCAGGTGGAAGCAGGTGCGACGCTGGCGGGCGCATTGCTGCAGGCCGGTCTCGTCGACGAGTTGCTGCTCTACATCGCACCGGTGCTGCTGGGCGAGCACGGGCGGCCGCTGTTCGCGGGGGTGGAGCCTTTGAACATGGCCGAGCGCCTTGGGTTTCGCTTGATTGAACTGCGCCAGGTCGGGGCCGATCTGCGACTGATGATGCAACCGGAAGCGCGCTGATGTTCACCGGCATCGTCGAAAGCGTCGGTCGCATCGCGGCGCGCGAGTTGCTTGGAGGCGACGTGCGACTGCGGATCAACGTTGGCACTCTGCCGTTTGCCGAGGTCGCGCTGGGAGAAAGCATCGCGGTGTCGGGCACCTGCCTCACCGTGGTTGCGTTTGACGCAGCCAGTTTTGCTGCCGATGTGTCGAATGAAACCCTGGCGCGCACGACACTTGGTGCACTGTCGATCGAGGCAGCCGTGAACCTCGAACGCGCGATGTTGCCGACCACGCGCTTCGGCGGACATCTCGTTTCCGGGCATGTGGATGCGGTCGGCCGCGTTGCCAGCATAGCCTTCGACGGTCGTTCGCAGCGCTGGCGTTTCGAGGCGCCGACTTCCGTGCTGCGCTACGCCGCGGAGAAAGGCAGCATCTGCGTCGATGGCGTCTCGCTCACCGTCAACACGATCGATGCGCGGGGTTTCGAGGTCAACCTGGTGCCACATACGATCGCGAATACGGCATTTTCCGCGACTCACGTGGGCGCGAGTGTGAATCTCGAAGTCGACGTGGTGGCGCGTTATGTGGAGCGATTGCTCTCGGACGGCAACGCAATGGCGACGCGCGCATGAGTTTCGCACCCATCCCCGAATTGCTCGACGAAATCCGTGCCGGTCGCATGGTGGTGGTGGTCGACGATGAAGATCGCGAGAACGAGGGCGATCTCATCATGGCCGCCAGTCTGGTGCGGCCCGAGGACGTCAATTTCATGGCGCGACATGCGCGCGGCTTGATCTGTCTGTCGCTGACGCGCGAACGCTGCTCGCAGTTGCGGTTGCCGCCGATGGTGGTAGACAACGCCTCGCCCTATCAGACCAATTTCACCATTTCGATTGAAGCGGCCGAAGGCGTCACCACCGGCATTTCAGCCTACGATCGTGCCCACACCATCCGCACCGCGGTGCGTCCTGATGCACAGCCGCAGGACCTGATCCAGCCGGGCCACGTGTTTCCGCTGACCGCGCAACCCGGCGGCGTGCTGACGCGGGCAGGGCACACCGAAGCCGCCAGCGATCTCGCGCTGCTTGCCGGTCTGGAACCTGCTGGCGTGCTGGTCGAGATACTCAACGAGGATGGCAGCATGGCGCGCCGCCCGGAACTCGAAGCGTTCGCCCAAGCGCACGGTCTCAGGATCGGCACCATCGCCGACCTCATCCACTATCGCCTGCAGACCGAGCACACGGTCGAACGCGTGGACGAGCGCGAGGTCGAGACCGATCACGGGCCGTTCCGACTGGTGACCTATCGCGACCGCATCGTGCGCGATCTGCATTTCGCGCTGGTGCGTGGTGTTCCTCGTGCCGATGAGCCAGTGATGGTGCGGGTGCACGTCAAGAACCAGCTCTCCGACCTGCTGCATCTGCGCAGGGCGGATCTCGGCCTGTCGTTGTCCGATGCGCTGGCCGAGATCGCGACCCAGCCTTGTGGCATCGTTGTGGTGCTGGCGGAGCGCAATGAGCCCGATGCCGTGCTGGCGCGCCTCAAGCAGCAGCCGTTGCCGAGCGCCGGCATGGCGGAGTGGCGGCGCAATGGTACCGGCGCGCAGATCCTGGCCGACTTGGGCGCGCGTCGCCTCTGCGTGCTGGGTACACCGCGCAAGCACGTCGCCCTGGCCGGATTCGGGCTGGAAGTGGTCGAGTACGTCGGGACCGCCGGCTGAGTGACACGTTCAAACCGTGCTTCGTGCGTGCGCCGCGGGCACGCGGCCCGTAAACTGGCGGTCCTGTCTTCTTGTCGATTCCGTCGATGACCCACTTCGAGGGCGATCTGCGCTCGGTGCCGGCCGCGCGCTACGCGATCGTCGCCAGCCGCTGGAATCCGCGCATCGTCGATGCCTTGATTGACGGCGCGCGTCGGACCTTGGTCGCCAACGGCATTGCGCTGGCCGCGATCGACTTGGTGCGGGTGCCGGGCGCGTGGGAAATCCCGCTGGTCGCGGGAAAGATTGCGGCTGCGAAACGACATGTGGCGGTCGTGGCCCTGGGCTGCGTGGTGCGCGGCGACACGCGCCACTATGAGCACGTCGCGGATGGGTGCGCACAAGGCCTGATGCGCGTGGCGCTGGATTACGGATTTCCGGTGGGCAATGGGGTGCTGGCGGTGGAGCGACACGAGGACGCGCAAGCGCGGGCCGATGGCGCGCACGGCAACAAGGGCGAGGATGCTGCACTCGCTGCGATCGAGATGGCCGACTTGCTGATGCAAATCCAGATGACGCAACTGACGAGCGAACGAGCCCCCGCATGAAGCATGTCCGTCCCGATGGTATCGACCCCGCGGCGCGTTCGCGCGCGCGGCGCCGCGCGTTGCAGGCAATCTACGCCTGGCAGATGTCGGGCCAGCCGATCGCACAAGTGATCGAACAGTTTCGCGACGAGCAGGACATGGAGATCGCCGACCTCGAGTACTTCGAGACCCTGGTGCGTGGCATCGACGCGCATCGCGAGCAGCTCGACACCGAGTTGCGCAAATTTCTCGACCGCGAGATCGACCGGGTCGATCCGATCGAGCGCGGCGTGCTGCGCATCGCGGCGTTCGAGTTGCTGCATCGGCCGGACGTGCCGTATCGCGTGGTAATCAACGAGGCCATCGAGACCACCAAGCGCTTCGGCGCCGATCACGGCCACACCTTCATCAACGGCGTGCTGGACAAGGCGGCGGCGAGCTGGCGGGCGGCCGAAGTCGCCGAGGCACGGCGGCGCTGAGTCGCGCGTTGCGCCGCGACGCGAGATAGCCGGGGTGGAATTCGACCTGATCCAGCGCATCCGTCAACGGGTCGCTACTCGCGAAGACGTGAAGCTGGGCATCGGCGATGATGCTGCGTTGCTGCGCGTGCCGGTCGGTCACGATCTGGTCGTCACGACCGACACGCTCAACGCCGGTGTGCATTTCCCCGTCGAAACCGCGCCCTCCGACATCGGCTGGAAGGCGCTCGCGGTCAACCTCAGCGATCTCGCGGCGATGGGCGCGGCGCCGGCGTGGTGCACGCTATCGCTGTCGATGCCGAGCGCGGATGCGGTCTGGCTCGATGCGTTTTTCGACGGGTTCCTCGCGCTGGCGCAGGTGCACGACGTGGCGCTGGTTGGCGGCGATACCACACGTGGCCCACTCTCGATCGCAGTCACTGCACACGGCCTGGTGCCATTCGACACCGCTCTGCGTCGCGACGGCGCGCGCGTCGGCGATGAGGTCTGGATTACCGGCACGCTCGGGGATGCCGCAGCTGCGCTGGCGCAATGGCGCACGGAAAGCGATCTCACTCCCGGGTTGCGTGCACGGCTCGATCGCCCCGCGCCCCGTGTCGCGGCGGGCGTCGCACTGCGCGGCATTGCGACATCGTGCATCGATGTCTCCGACGGCCTGCTGGCCGATCTCTTGCATGTGCTGCGCGCGAGCGATGTTGGCGCGCGCATTGAGTTGGATCGCGTGCCGTTATCGGAGGCGCTGCAAGTCGCATTCGTCGATGACCAGGCACGCCGCACATTGCAACTCACCGGCGGCGACGACTACGAGTTGTGCTTCAGCGCACCCGTTTTGCATCACGCGGAGGTCATGCGTGCCCTTGCTGCCAGCGACACCTCCGGTGCGATGATCGGGCGCATCGAAGCCGAACTCGGGCTACGCGTCGTCGACGCCCATGGCGCCGCGTGGACTCCCGTGCGGCGCGGCTGGGACCACTTTGCGGAACCTTCGTCATGAGAACTCCGGCGAGCGAGTTTGCCCGACCCTTGCTGCGCCATCCGGCGGGCTGGATCGCGTCCGGTTTCGGCAGCGGATTTGCGCCGTATGCGTCCGGCACGGTCGGAACACTGGTTGCGTTGCTGCCCTGGTTCGCAATGCGCGAATTGCCGCTGTCGTATTACGCGATGCTCGTGCTGGCGGCGTTCGCGCTTGGCGTCTGGGCCGCGAACTGGGTGATCCGCACGATCAAAGTGCAGGACCCCTCCGTCGTGGTGTGGGACGAATTCGTCGGCGTGTGGATCACGCTTGCCGCCGCGCCACGCGGCTGGGAATGGATCGTCGCTGGCTTTGCACTGTTTCGACTATTCGATATCTGGAAGCCGTGGCCGGTGCGCTGGGCCGATAACGAAGTGGAAGGTGGATTCGGCGCCATGCTCGACGACGCACTGGCCGGACTCTACGGTTTGATCGCGCTGCAATTGCTGGCCTTTGGGTTCGGTGTAACGCCGTATTTCGGCTGATCGGTTTCTAGCGTGGGAGGTCCAGCGCGATGGCGACCTGCTCGCGCAGCACTGGCACGAGTTCCTCCTCGAACCACGGATTGGTCCTGAGCCAAAGTTGGTTGCGCGGGCTTGGATGCGGCAACGGGAATGCGTCGGGCAGGAAATCGCGGAAATTGCGCACGGTTTCAGTCAACGTTTTGCCGCGTTTCGTGCCGAGGAAATACGCTTGCGCGTAATGCCCGATGAGCAATTTCAGCCTCACGTTCGGCAGGCGCGGCAGCAGTTGCGGATGCCAGGTCGCCGAACATTCCCGACGCGGCGGAAGATCGCCGGAATCGCCCTTGCCGGGATAGCAGAAACCCATCGGCACGATCGCGATATCGCGTTCATCGTAGAACGCCTCGCGCTCGATGCCCAGCCAGTGCCGCAGCCGGATGCCGCTGGCATCGTTCCAGGGAATGCCAGATTCATGCACCCGCGTGCCGGGCGCCTGTCCGACCAGCAGCAGCCGCGCCGAGGCGGTCGCACGCAAAATTGGCCGTGGCTCGAACGGCAAATGCGCTTCGCAAAGGCGGCAGGCGCGGATGCGGCTGAGCAGCGCGTCGAAGGTTTCGCTCATGCTGGCGCGCTTGCGTTCGGAAGCAGCTTGCCAGGATTGAGCAAGCCCTGCGGATCGAAGCGCGACTTGATCGCGCGCATCAAGTCCAGGGCGACCGGGTCGAGCGCGCGCGACATCCAGTCGCGCTTGGCCAGGCCGATGCCGTGCTCGCCCGAGAGCGTGCCGTCGAGGGCGAGCACCAGTTCGAACGCCGCGGCGAGACAGCGCGGTGCGGCGGCGGCCTGCGCGGCATCGGCCGGGTCGTAGAGGAGATTCACATGGATATTTCCGTTGCCCGCGTGGCCGAAGCAGACGATGCGGATCGCGTGCGTGCGCGATAGCGTTTCCACGCCGCGGATGAGTTCCGGCAGTCGCGACACTGGCACCACGACGTCTTCGTTGATCTTCGCCGGCGCGATCGAGCGCAACGCGGGCGAGAGCGCCTTGCGTGCAGCCCAGAGTGAGGCGGCTTCGGTGTCGTCGCGCGCTTGCAGCAATTCCAGCAGTCCCGCGCCTTGCGCGGCGGCCATCACTGCGGCGCAGGCGTCGTCGAGCGCGGTGCTGCGCGCGTCGACATCGATCAGCAACAATGCGCCCGCATCGGGTAGCGCGGCGCCGGGCTCTGAAAAAGCACGACTGCGCACCAGCCGCAACGCCGCGGCATCCATGAACTCCAGCGCGCAGGGCGTGACCGGCTGCGCCATGATGCGCGCCACCGCCGCGGCGGCGGCGCCGACATCGGCGTAGCAGGCGCGCAGACTGCGGCGCGCTTCGGGCAACGGGGTGAGCTTTAGCGTAGCCTCGGTGATCAGCGCTAGCGTGCCTTCGGAGCCGACCAACAGTCGCGTCAAGTCGTAGCCGACGGCGCCTTTCGTGGTCGGACTGCCGCAGCGAAACTCGCGCCCATTTCCGTCGACCGCGCGTAACGCCAGCACGTTGTCACGGCAAGCGCCGTACTTCACCGTGCGCGGGCCGCCGGCATTGCAGGCGAGATTGCCAGCGACGGTGCTGTATGGCGCACTGGTCGGATCGGGGGCCCAGAAGAAGCCGTGCTTGCCGGCTTCGATCTGCAGCGTGCCGTTGAGCACGCCGGGTTCGACCACGGCGAGGCGATTGGCGGGATCGATACGCAGGATGCGATCCATGCGTTCAAACGAGACCACCAATGCGCCCTCGGAGGGGACGCTGGCGCCGGTGGTGTTGGTGCCGCGCCCGCGCGCGACCATCGGTACACGATGTTCGACGCAGGCTTGCACCAGCGCGACCACCTGCTCGTGCGATCGAGGCAGCGCGACGGCGGCGGCATCCCCTTGTCGTTTGGAATTGTCGTAACCGTAGGCGAGGCGATCCGCGGCGGCGGTCAGCAACCCGTCGACGCCGAGCCCATGGCACAGGCGTTCGATCAGGTTGCGAGGCAGTTCATTCGACATTCGCGCATTCCGGCGTAGGTTCCCTTGTTCGTCAATTCCGCCTCGACGGTAATGACGAGATCGCTTAGTCGAGATACTCGAGTACTTTGACCACGCGCTTCACGCCGCGCATGCGTCGCACGGCGTCCACCGCCGCGTCGGCTTCGGCGCGACGCACCAGACCCATCAGATAGACCTCGCCGCGCACCGTGGTGACGTTGATGCGCGAGGCGTCGAATTCCGGCAGTTCGATGCCGATCAGGCCGGCTTTGACCCGGCTGGTGAGCCCCGAATCGGCGCTGCGCCGCCATAGCCCCGGTGGTTCGCCGATTGCCAGTTCGTTCACCACGCGTCGCACGCCTTGCAGTTCGAGCGCGCGGTCGGTGGCGCGTGACTTCAGTGCCGCGTTGGATACCTCGCCGATCAGCAACACGACGCCGTTGTGCGCGACGGCCTTGACCCGGGTGCCGTCGAAGCGGTCACGCTCGGTGTAGATCCGATCGATCACCGCGATCTCCAGGGTGTTGTCGTCGAGCACGGTGCCGACGCTGCGGCGGTCGTGCACCGCGCCAGCGGTGGCGGCGCCACCGACCAGGACGGCGGCACAACCGCTGTGCAGAATGACGATCAGGATCAGGGCAAACAAGCGGATCATCGGTATGGAACCTCGTCGAGAGTGAAAGCATTGCGAATCCAGTCGAACTGCGGCGCAGCATCGCTGCCGCTGATCGAGAACACGTCGAAGCGGCAGGCGCGACGCGCCAGGGCAGGTGTCGCAGCCAGATACGCGCCCGCCGCACGCGCCAACCTTGCACGCTTGCGTGCATCCACGGAACCGGCGCCGCCGCCGAACGCGCTGCTGCGCCGATAACGGACTTCGACGAATACCAGTATGTCGGCGTCGTCCATCACCAGGTCCAGTTCGCCGAACGGATAACGCACGTTGGATGCGCGCAAGCGCAGGCCGGCGCGTTCGAGTTCGCGCCGCGCCGTTTGTTCCCAACGCGCGCCAGTTGAAAGCGTGGAGTCAGGGGCTTCGATACTGCACGCCATCGCTGATGAGGCCGCCATCCGGGGCTCGCTGCATGTGGCCATTGCTGTAACGCGCCCACCCGGGACTGCGCTGCACCTGGCCGAAGCCGTCCAGGCGCAACTCACCGGTGGCGCCGAGCAGGCGTTCGTTCGGGTCCGCGCCGAGTTGGTCGAGATGGCCGAGCAGGCGGAAGGCATCGATGCCGAATGCGAACAGGCGTGCGCCGCCGCCACGCGCGCTTTCCAGTCGAGCGGCCAACGGCGCGCGTTCCGGCACCCCGGGCAGGTCGGAAATCAACCACGGGATCTCTGTGAATTCGATGCCGTCAAGTTCGCTATCCAGGCGCGCGTTCGCGCCGCCGGCGGCGATCTGCGAGGTAGCGACGATCGGCAGGTCGTAGACACCCGCGACGCGCAGTTGCGGCGCGAACAAACGCGCTTGCGCGGGCTTGACGGCGAGGAAGATCGCGTCGGCGGCGACCGCGATGGAGCGTGGGGTATCGCGGTCGTCGTCAGCCGGAGCGGCGGCGGCTTGGGTACCTGCTGCCGCTAGCGCCTGGCGGATCAGTGGGGCGTAGTCGGGTGCGTTATCCGGCAATTTTATTTGCGCCACGACTTCGCCATCGCGTTGCTCAAAGCGTTCGCGGAAGGCCGCCAGACTGCGCTGCGCAATCTCCTCCTCGCCGCCCACCGCAATCACGCGCCGCCAGCCGCGTTGCGACATGCGCTCGGCGGCCGCGATGCCTTCGTCCTCGGGCGCGAGCGCGAAGCTCACGCTGCCCGGAGGCGGCGGCGCGTTGCCGCCGCGATTGAGCGCCAGCAGCGGCGCGCTGATCTTGCTGCTGTCGAACAAGGCCGCCACGCTCTCGCGTGCCAGTGGGCCGACCACGACTTCCGCGCCGTCCGCGACTGCACGCGCGTAGGCTTCCAGCGCACCATCGGGCGCGGCACCAGTGTCGTAGACGCGCACGCTTGGGCGCCGGCGCGACTCGGCGTAGTACGCGGTCATGAAACCATCGCGCACCGATTTCGCCGCCAGCGCGAACGGGCCTTCAAGCGGCAGCAGCAGTGCGACGCGGGTGTAGGGACGATAACCGTCCGCATCCGCCGGGGGGCGTGACGCCGCATTCGCGCCGAAGCCGCTGCCGCGTTCGTAGGGGCGCGGCAACGCCAGGCCGCGCGCGGACAACATGCGGCCGGCATGCACATACAAAGGGTGTCCGACGGGCAGCGCGGCACTGCCCTGATACAGCGCGTCGTCGCCGACCCGGATCAGCAACTGCTGTATGCGGCGCGCGTTGTCGGCGCGTTCGTCCGGTGCCAGGTATTGTTCCAGCAACGCGCGCTCGGCGGCGGCGCCGAAACGGTCGGAGGTTGTTTCCATCGCGGTCGCACGCAGATGATGAAAGCGCTCGCGATAGTTCTCTGGAATCGTCTCCCAGGGCAGCGCCAGTCGCGACAACGCTTCCGCCGCCTGGCCGGCATCGAGCGCCAGTTCCGCCTGCAGCAGGGTCAGGCGCAAGCGTTCGTCATCGCCTAGACGGCGAGGACCTACGCCTTCAAGCGTGCGCCGCGCCTGCGCCAGATCGCCTTCCTCGCGCCAGGCTTCTGCTGCGCGCAGGCGGTAGAAGTCCCGGCGCGAACGTCGCTCGGCAGCGGCATCGAGAAAAGCCTGTGCCGCGGCCGCGAATTCGCCGTCGGCATAGTGACGTTCGGCCTGCAGGGCGCTGTCGGGGGCGGTGTCGCGGGTAGGCAGGCCTTCGCAGCCGGCAAGCAACGCGGCCGTCAGCAGGAACAGTACGAGATGTCGCAACATGGGTCGGGTGCGCGCGGGGATCGGGCTATGATCATACCGAATGCCTTTCGCATCGCGATCGGTGGCCTAGGGTCTGTCCCGGAGTCCGGCATGAATGTTCGAGCCGCAGGTCGCCTGCACGTGGTCGCGACGCCGATTGGAAACCTCGAGGATCTGTCGCCGCGCGCCCTGCGCACCCTGCGCGAGGTGGCCCTGGTGGCGGCCGAGGATACCCGCCACACCCAGCAGTTGCTGGCGGCGAACGGCGTTCGCACGCCGATGCTCTCCTTGCACGACCACAACGAGTCGCAGCAGGTCGAGACCTTGCTGGCGCGCTTGCGCGCCGGGGACGATGTGGCGCTGGTGTCGGACGCGGGCACGCCGTTGATCAGTGATCCGGGCTATCGACTGGTGCGCGCGGTGCGCGAGGCCGGCATCGCGGTCAGTCCGGTGCCGGGCCCGTGCGCGGCGATCGCGGCGCTGTGCGTGGCCGGCATCGCGAGCGATCGTTTCGCGTTCGAGGGCTTTTTATCTGCGAAGACCGGCGTTCGTCGCGAGCAATTGCGCGCGCTCGCAGCGGAACCACGCACGCTGGTGTTCTACGAGTCCGGCCACCGGATCGAGGAATCGCTGGCCGATATGGTGCAGACGCTGGGTGCCGAGCGTCGCGCCGCGATCGCACGTGAACTTACCAAGCGCTTCGAGACCGTACTCGACGGCACGCTCGGTGCGCTGGCAGCCCGCGTGGCGGGAGACGCCGATCAGCGTCGCGGCGAATTCGTGCTGGTGGTCGAAGGCGCGGGCGAAGATGCCGACGCGGCGCTGCACGAAGGCCGCCGCGTCTACGCGCTGCTGTCGCAGCATCTGCCGCCCTCGACCGCCGCACGGCTTGCGGCCGAACTCTCCGGCGCACCGCGCAAAGCGTTGTATGGCGGTGGCTGAGAATCAAGAGCGTTCAACGCAACGATGCAAAGGACGCAAAGAAGTGCCGAGAAGGACAAGAAGTGGGCGGCTAGGCTCTGCTGTTCGCTTTAGCCGTTCGTGGTGAGGTATCGAACCACAACAGCCCGAAACTTCAAGGCTGTGCCCTTCGATACCTCAGGGCGAACGGGTTTCGAGATGCTTAGCCGAACAGCATTGTGTTCAGTCCTGTCCATTGCTTCGCTTTCCTTTGCGTGTCCTTGCGTCCTTTGCGCCTTTGCGTTGAAGCTCGTGATCTGCGACCGTGAACGGCCTCGTACAGCATCCGTACCGTAGAATGCGCGGGCGGAGTCGGCCAGGCAGTCGCGTCATTCGAAAGAATGCCGAGGAAAGTCCGGGCTCCACAGGGCACGGTGCCAGGTAACGCCTGGGCGGCGCGAGCCGACGGAAAGTGCAACAGAAAGATACCGCCGATGGCCTGCAAGGGCACAGGCAAGGGTGAAATGGTGCGGTAAGAGCGCA
>JBKJTK010000238.1:0-38431 GCA_046590875.1 Chiayiivirga sp. | reverse complement strand
TGATACATGTCGTTACCAACATCCGCGCCGACGCCGCCTACGACTGGATCGCCGAGGCCATCGGCGAGTTCTATTCGCTGGAAATCGGCCGTCGGTCCGGACTGATTTCCGAGGACCGTTTCCAAAAAGCAATCAAGGCCGCAGGCCAATCGGGCGCAAAGGTCACCACCCTGCGCGCCACGACGTCCGAACGCGACCGCACCCGCAAGGCTGTTGCGGTGTTCGCTGCACTCGATAAGGAATTGCGCGTCGACGCTGGCGCCGATCTGGACGCGCTAACGGTGCTACTGATGCGCCGAGAGACCGTGACACTGAAAGAGTTGCGTGCGGATGCCGAGAAACTCGTAGGACACGCGTCGCGGGTGTTGGCCAACGTCGAATAGCCGATCTGTCGGGGCGAGGGCCGGGCTACGCCCTACAATGGCGCCCGTTTCCCCCTCCGGACTTCTCGATGGCGCTCAAGGCCACCGTCTACAAAGCCGAGTTGCAAATCAGCGACCTGGATCGGCACTACTACGCCACCCATGCGCTGACGCTGGCACAGCATCCTTCGGAGACCGACGAACGCTTGATGGTGCGACTGCTGGCGTTCGCGTTGTTCGCCGATGAGCGCCTGGAATTCGGGCGTGGCCTGAGCACGGACGACGAACCGGATCTGTGGCGTAAATCCCTGACCGGGGAAATTGAGCAATGGATCGAACTCGGGCAACCGGACGAATCGCGTATCCGCAAGGCTTGCGGACGCGCGCGCGCGGTTGTGGTGATCGGCTACAGCGGGCGCGGCTTTGCGCTTTGGTGGGAGAAGAACGGCGCCGCTCTCGCCCGCTGCGGCAATCTGAGCGTGCTGGAACTGCCGGCCGGCACGGCGGAATCCCTGCCCGTGTTTCTGACGCGAAACGTGAAACTGTCGTGCCTGATCCAGGATGGTGAAGTCCAGTTGATGGGCGATGCGGCAACGATCAGCGTGACGCCAATCGTGCGACACGCTCCGGGCGGCGCGAAGTAGCGCGTGACCGATCAAGCCGACGTCATCGTGATCGGCGGCGGTGCGGCAGGCTTGATGTGTGCGCTGACTGCCGGCCAACGCGGGCGGCGTGTGCGGTTGATCGAGCACGCCAACCGCTGCGGCAAGAAGATCCTGATGTCGGGCGGCGGTCGCTGCAATTTCACCAATACCGGTACCACGCCCGAGAACTTCCTCTCGGCCAATCGCCACTTCTGCAAGTCCGCGTTGGCGCGTTACAAGCCGGCCGACTTCATCGCGATGGTGGATCGCCATCGCATCGCGTATCACGAGAAGGAACTCGGACAATTGTTCTGCGACGAGTCTTCCAAACTTGTCGTCAAGATGCTGCTGGACGAGTGCGCTCTGGCGGACGTGCAGATCAATACCTCTTGCGCTGTCGAAAGGGTGCAGCACGGCGAGTCTGGTTTTCGCGTGCATACCGCGCTCGGTGTGTTCGCGGCGCCGGCCCTGGTGGTGGCGTGCGGGGGGCTGTCGATTCCCAGCATGGGCGCGAGTGGCTTCGGCTACGAACTGGCGCGGCAGTTTGGGCACAACGTACTGCCGACTCGCGCGGGTCTGGTGCCTCTGACTTTGAGCGGAAAGCATCAGGAACGATTGCAGGATCTGAGCGGCGTGGCCCTGCCGGTGACCGCGAGTTGCAACGGCACGAGCTTCAGCAATTTCATGTTGATCACGCATCGCGGCGTGAGCGGCCCGGCCATCCTGCAGATTTCCTCGTACTGGCGACCTGGCGACGAGCTGCGTCTGGACCTGCTGCCACAGGGTGAAGCTCACACATTGCTTAAGGCGCACCAAGCCGAACGTCCCGCCGCCGAATTGCGTACCGTGCTTGGCGACCTGCTGCCCAAGCGGCTCGCGCAGCGGTTGTGCGAAGTCTGGTTTGGTAGTCGGCCGATGCGGCAGTACAACGAGCCCGAATTACGCGACCTCGCCACGCAGTTGCAAAGCTGGCCACTGGTCGCAAGCGGCACCGAAGGCTATCGCACCGCCGAGGTAACGCTGGGCGGCGTCGACACCGATGAGTTGTCATCGACGACGATGCAATCAAAACACGTGCCCGGGCTGTATTTCATCGGCGAAGTGGTCGACGTGACGGGCTGGTTGGGCGGTTACAATTTTCAGTGGGCCTGGGCATCCGGGCATGCGGCGGGAGTGGCGTTGTGACGACGTTTCGCAAGCTGATGAGGCTGGGGTTGTTGCTGGTCGTCCCCGCGTCGGTGGCGTCGGAGGTTGAAATCGCGTCGCCAGTAAGCGTGCTCGACACGGTCGTGGTGAGTGGCAAATTACCCGGGCCGGGATTGTGGAAAGTCCGCAAGGGCGAACATGTGCTGTGGATACTCGGCACGCTGGCGCCGTTGCCCAAGCACATGAGCTGGGAGTCGGGCAAAGTCGAAGCCATCATCGCGCGTTCGCAGGAAGTGCTGATGCCGCCGTCGGTCACAATGAAGACCGACATTGGCATGTTTCGTGGGCTGCTCCTGCTCCCCTCGCTGTTGAAGGCGCGCAACAATCCCGACCAGAACCAGCTCGCCGATGTGCTCCCTGCCGATCTATATGCGCGCTGGCTGATACTGAAGCAGCGGTATCTCGGGCGTGATCGCGGCGTGGAGAAACGACGCCCGATCGTTGCAGCGCAGAAGTTGCAAGAGGAGGCGCTGGACGATGTCGACCTGTCGATGCGCAACGTCGCAGCCAAGGTGGTAAGTCGTGCGGCGAAGAAGCACGACGTCGTCATGACCCGTCCCAGCATCGCGATCACAATTTCGGATCCAAAAGCGCTGATCCGCGAGTTCAGCGAGTCGCCGCTCGATGACATCGAGTGTTTTCGCAAGACGCTCGATCGGCTCGAAGTGGAAATTGAGAGCATGAAACTGCGTGCCAACGCTTGGGCCCTGGGCGAAATCGGTATCCTGCGCAAATTGCCGCACACCGACAACGCCCGCGCCTGTGCCGACGCGCTGTTGGAGACGCGCATCGCGCAGCGTCACGGTTTCAACGAGATCGAAACGCAGGTGAAGGCAGTCTGGTTGAGCGCCGCCGAGACCGCGTTGGAGAAGAACGCGTCGAGTTTCGCGATGCTGCCGCTGGGGTTGTTGCTGCGCGAGGGTGGCTATCTGGATGCGATGAAAGCGCACGGGTATGAGGTGGAAGCGCCAGATGCGGTGGGTGCGGGCGAGGACGAGGGCGAAGCCACACCATCCTCACCCCAGCCCTCCCCTTGAAGGGGAGGGGGCAACAGCACCGACGCTAACGTTCTCTGACATCGCCGCGCGGCCTTTCTCCCTCTCCTTCAAGGAGAGGGCTGGGGTGAGGATGGTGTCGATCTCCTGGTTGATGTAGCCACGGCGACGCGTAGAATTCCGCCGTTACCCCGAGACTTCCCGCGCATGAAACAGCTTCGCGTCGCCCTCGTGCTGCTGGCCCTGGTGGCGCTGTGGTACTGGCAGACGCAAGCCCCAACGCGCGACGCGCCGGCACGCACGCCGGCTCCGGTCACGCGGTCCGATTTGCCTGCGCCACAACCGTTGCCGCCTTTACCCAAACGAGATTCATCACCGTCCGCACGTGGATCGCGCGAGCTGCCCGCCTTCTTGCCGCCGGAAGCACATCAGACCCTGGCCTTGATCGCCGACGGTGGCCCGTTCTTCCATCGCCAGGACGGCAATGTGTTCCAGAACCGCGAGCGTCGGCTGCCCTCGCAAGCGCGCGGCTACTACCGCGAATACACCGTGCGTACGCCGGGCGAACGCGATCGCGGTGCGCGCCGCATCGTGACTGGCGGCGATCCTCCGCGCGAGTACTGGTACAGCAACGATCACTACGAACGCTTTCGACGCTTCGAGGTGTCGAAATGAACGATGTGCCTCTGGTCGAACTGTTGCCCAGCGCTGACGAGGCCGGCGCGTATTCATTGCCGGCTGCGCTGTTGGACACCTTGGCGCAGGCCGCGCGCGAGTTGCAGTTTTTGCATCGCCGCATCGACTTGCTTGGCTGCGGCGACAAGGGCGTTGCGCTCGATCGCATCGCGCAGGCGCTGGAATTTCCGGACTGGTTCGGGCGCAACTGGGATGCGTTGGCGGACTGCCTGTCGGATCTCGAATGGCTGGAGCCTGCAGATGGCTACGTGCTGGCGCTCGATAACATCCAGGAGCTGCGCGAAGCGTCGCTCGACGACTACGCCACCCTGATCGAAGTGCTCGACGACGTGGCGGGCGCATGGCGCGACCACGCGGTGCCGTTCTGGAGTTTTCTTTGCGATCGCGATGCCGACGACTCAGTCGGCGACGGCCTGCCGTCGGAGGCGCCGTGACAACAGCAACCGCGTCGGTACTCAATCCGGATCGTTCGCCGCCTCGCGTCCCTGCTGCCTGATCAGCGCTTCTTCGCGGGCATCGCGGATCGCATCCTCGATGCCGTCGACATCCACCGCGCTTTCGTCCTCGACGAACACGCCGCTGAGTTCGCTGTCGGGTCGCAGTTCGCCCTGCTCGAACAGCGCCCACATTTCTTCGGCATAACGCGTATCGGCGAGTTCGGGCGCGAACTGCGACAGGCAGTCGGTGAGGTTGCGCACGTCGCGCTGCAACATCGCGCGTGCGGCGTTGTTGCCGGCAGCGCTGACGACCTGCGGAAAATCGATCACCACCGGGCCATCGGGCGCGACCAGCACGTTGTATGCCGACAAGTCGCCGTGAATCAAGCCGACGCAAAGCATCTTGACCACTTGCCGGATGAGGAAACGGTGGTAACCGCGCGCCTGCTCCGCACTCAGATCGACTTCCCCCAGACGCGGCGCCGAATGTCCGTCGGCGTCGGTGACCAGCTCCATCACCAACACGCCATTGAAATAGCCGTGCGGTTGCGGCACCCGGACGCCCGCTTCTACCAGTTGGTACAGCGCGTCGACCTCGGTATTCTTCCAGGCGGTTTCCTGTTCCTTGCGGCCGTATTTGCTTGCCTTGCCAATCGCGCGCGCCTGGCGGCTACCACGCACCTTGCGACCTTCCTGGTACTGCACGCGCTGCTGGAAGCTGCGCTGCGCCATGTCCTTGTAAACCTTGGCGCAACGGATCTCGGTGCCGACGCGCACCACGTAGACCGAGGCTTCCTTGCCGCTTTTCAGCGGCCTCATTACTTCGTCGATCACGCCATCGTCGATCAACGGTTGCAAGCCGGACGGAGTTTTCATGCGGATCGAACGTGCAAGGCAGTCTCTGGTTTGCGAGCGAGGGGCGCGATTGTAGTGGCAATCGCGGATCGCTACGACTCCGCGGCGTTGACCAGCGGCTGCAACTGCGGGTCGAGCGCCACGCGCTGGTCGAACACGAAGCAGCGCCCGTCGTAGTGACGGCCACCCACGTGTTCGAAGTAACCCAGGATGCCGCCTTCAAGCTGACGCACCTGTTCGAAGCCAGCAGACTGCATCCACAGCGCGGCCTTCTCGCAGCGGATGCCACCGGTGCAGAACGGGACGATGGTGACGCCGTGTAGTGCCTCTCGATGCGGCGCCAGTGCCTCGGGGAAGTCGGTGAAGTTGTCGATCGACAGGGTCAAGGCACCCTGGAAAGTCCCGTAGCCGACTTCTTCGCGATTGCGGGTGTCGAGCAGTCGCACGGGTTGTCCGGCATCGTCGTGGCCCTGATCCAGCCAGCGCGCGAGATCTTTCGGTGTGATGTGAGGCGCACGTCCCGACACCGGCGAGGCCTCGTCGCGCCGGAACGCGATGATCTCGCGCTTGAGCTTGACCTTGAGCCGCGCGAACGGTTGGGTTGCGCTGTGGCTGAGCTTGACCGGCATCGATGCGAAGCGCGCATCCGCGCGCAGCCACTCGAGAAAGACGCGCAGCCCGCTGTCGGCTCCAGCGAGAAACAGATTGATGCCCTCACCCGCCACCAGCACCGTGCCACGCAAGTCACCCAGCTCGGCCTGCGCGCGCACGGCTGCGACAAGGGCCTGCGGGTCGTCGACCGGAGTGAAGTGGTAGGCGGCGAGGTTGAGAATCACGTGACGCCGCCTCAGGCCCGCCCTGCGAGATGTCGAGCCTGACGCTTCGGCGTCACGCCATCACCGCGCGGTGTACGTGGCAGCGGCACGGGCGCATCCGCGGCTTCGAAACGCAAGCGAGTGCGACCGCCGGCGGCGTGGTAGTCGGCCGCCAGATCCGCGCCGGCGTCCTCGTTAAGCTCACCGCAAAAATACTCGTGCAGCAGATGCACCAGGCGCTCGTGTGCCAGCGCATGGGTCTGGCCGGTTTGCGCGTACAACCAGTCGGAGAATGCGATAAAGCGCGCGAACGGCGTTTCGCCCAGGAGCCGCGGCAGGCTGCGGGTATAGCGGCCGGAATTCGCGATGATGTCCCAGTAACGCGAGAAGCGCGTGAGGCGCTGCATGGTGGCGAAGTCGATCACATCCGTGGCGAGGATGTTGTAGGGCGGATCGGGATTGAAGCGCAGCGCGTGCGCTTGGGTGTGACGCGCGATCGGCGCGCCGCGCAGGCGCTTGAGGATGCCGAACTGGATTTCGTGCGGAGCCAGTTTCACCAGGCGGTCGAAACCACTCGCGAAAGTGGCGACATCTTCGCCCGGCAGGCCCGCGATCAGGTCCACGTGCAAATGCGCCTGAGTGTGGGCACGCAACCAGCGCAAATTGTCGGCGGCGACGTCGTTCTTCTGACGTCGCGAGACGCGCGCCTGGACCTCGGGATCGAAGGTCTGGATGCCGATCTCGAATTGCAGCGTACCAGCCGGAAAACGCACGATTTCCGCCTTGAGGCGTTCGGGGAGATGATCCGGCACCAGCTCGAAGTGGATGAAGGGCGGATCGTCGGGGCAGGTTTCGAGCTTGGTGAGGAAAAAATCCAGGATCGCGAGCGACGCATCGATTTTGAGATTGAAGGTGCGATCCACAAACTTGAACTGGCGTGCGCCGCGCCCCCACAGCGTTTCCAGCTCGGCGAGGAAAGGGTCGAGCGGGAACGGCCACGCGGTCTTGTCCAGCGCCGAGAGACAGAACTCGCATTTGAACGGACAGCCGCGCGAGGCCTCGACATAGAGATGCCGCTGGCGCACGTCCTCGTCGGTGTACTCGGCGTAGGGCAAGGTGAGCGCCGGCAACGGCGGCTGCACGCCGACGATCACGCGCTCGGCGGGGCGTTCGCCGCGCAACAATGCCTCAACGAGTTTGGCGAAGCTCACGTCACCCCAGCCGGTGACAATGTAGTCAGCGAGCGCGCAGATGCGCTGCTGGTCGGTTTCGTAGCTGACCTCCGGCCCGCCCAGCACCACGATCAGCTCAGGCATCAGCATCTTGAGCTGCGCCACCAGGCGCGTGGACTCCTCGACATTCCAGATGTAGACCCCGAGCCCTACGATGCGCGGCTGTTCGGCCAGCAATTTCTCGACGATCTCTTCGGTCTTCTGCCCGATCACGAACTCGCGGATGACCGAGCGTTCGCGCAACCCGCCGAGGTTAGCTCGCAGGTAACGCAACCCGAGCGAGGCGTGGGCATAGCGCGCATTGAGGGTGGTCAGAACGATCTCGGACATGGCCTTATTGTCCCTCGTCCTGCGTTTGCAGCGCCATCGATTGCATCCTGAGTGAAAAACCGCTGTTTTTTGGCGCTTTCTGCGCTACAGTTTGGCGGCCTGTCCAGGCCGTCCGCTCTCACCTGTTCGGACGAACCTTTTGCTTTCGAGAAAGAGAACTATGGCCACTGCTAAGAAAGCCGCAAAAAAACCTGCCGCGAAGAAAGCCGCCAAGGCGGCCCCGGCTGCTCCAAAGCCCGTCAAGGACGTAATGTCGAAGTCCGACCTGGCGCGTCACCTCTCCGAGGCGTCGGGTGTTGAAGGCAAGGCCGTCAAGGCCGTGCTCGCCGCGCTCGAGTCCACCGTCCTGGGCGCCGTGAGCAAGAAAGGCGCGCAGCAGTTCGTACTGCCGGGCCTGCTCAAGATCACCGCCGTTGCAGTCGCAGCCAAGGCCAAGCGTTTCGGCAAGGACCCGTTCACCGGCGCCGAGCGCTGGTTCCCGGCCAAGCCCGCTTCGGTCAAGGTCAAGGTGCGCCCGCTGAAGAAGGTCAAGGACGCGGCAGCCTAAGCGTTCTTCGCACCGGTGTGGCCGCATTGCGCGCCACACCGGTGTGGCTCCGGCGCGATGCGCCGTTCGAGCCGTAGCTACCAATCAGTACGCGCCCATGTAGTCGCGCTTGCCGACCTCCACGCCGTTGTGGCGCAGCAGGGCGTAGGCAGCGGTGACGTGGAAGAAGAACTGCGGCAAGCCGTAGCCGAGCAGATAGGTGTGGCCGTCGAGCTTGCGTTCCTTCGGCGTGCCGGGACGCAGCACGATGTCGCGCTGTTCGCTGCCGGCGAACGCGGCCGCATCGAGGCCGTCGATGAACGCGCGCGCCTTCGCGATGCGCGCCTGCAATTCGGCAAATGTCTGCTCGTTGTCCTCGAACGCCGGCATCTCGGCATCCGCCAGGCGCGCGCACACGCCCTTGGCGAAATCACTGGCGATCTGCACCTGCCGCGTCAACGGGAACATGTCGGGAAACAACCGCGCCTGCAGTAGCACGACGGGATCGATCTTTTTTTCCTGCGCGTGCGCCTCGGCCTTTGCGAGGACATCGGACAAGCCGCCGAGCATCTGGCGGAAGACGGGAACGGATGCGGAATACATCGAGAGGGTCATGCGGGGTCCTGGTAGGGAACGTGGTCGGCGGCAATTCTCTCATGCACTCGACGCGATCCGGTTACAGCCGCTCCTGCACCGCGTCTGGAACGACGCGGCCATCAAACCCGTGCACGCTCCGCACCGCGCACATGCGAGAGGATTGCAGCACTGAGGATCGGCAACAGTTCCGGCGGCAGGTCATGACCCATGCCGGGAATCCGTTGCAAGCTCGCGCCAGGAATCTTGCGCGCACAGTCCACGCCATGCGCGGCTGGGAGCAGCGGATCGGCGTCGCCGTGTAACACCAGCGTGGGCCGCGCGATCTTGCGTAGCACAGGTGATCGATCGCCCGAAGCCACGATTGCCAGCAGTTGTCGCCCGGTGCCCGGCGGGTAGTAGCTGCGCTGCAAGGATCTTGTCAGGCGTTCGCGCAATACCTCGTCTGCGGCCGGAAATCCGGGCCCGCCGAGCGCGCGAAACAGGCGCACGAAGTGCTCCACCCGTTTTTCGAGCGAGGCCTTGCCCGGTGGTCTGGCCAGCAACAACCGCGTGACCTTCAAGCTGGCTTTCGGCAAGCGCCGGTCGCCGCTGGAAGACATGATCGAGGTCAGGCTGAGGCAGCGATCCGGCCAGTTCGCGGCCACATTCTGCGCAATCATGCCGCCCAACGACGCACCTACCACGTGCGCCTTCGCGATGCCGAGGGCATCAAGCACCCCGACCGCGTCCGCCGCCATGTCGTCGATCTGGTATGGCGCCCGCACCGGAAGACGCAGGACATATCGCAGGGTGGCCAGCGCCAGGTTTACCGGCACCCCAGTGTCGACTTTGCTGGACAGGCCGATATCGCGATTGTCGAAGCGGATCACGTAGTAGCCCGCATCCGCCAGGGTGCGACAGAACGCATCCGGCCATGCCAGCAGCTGCATGCCCAGCCCCATGATCAGCAGCACGGCCGGGTGGGTGGGATCGCCAAGCGTTTCGACTTCAAGTTGCAGGCCATTGGCGGAAAGCTGTGCCACGCGAACGCTCCTGATTTTCGGTGCATGCAGTCACTGCATGCAAAGGCCGGGTGCAGAGAGTGCCCTATCCGAGACGGAAAATCGTGCGGGCTTTGCGTCGGTCACGCGTCTGCGCAACCATGTCGGCCTCCTTTGCCTAGGAACGCGCCATGCCACGCAATGTGAAATGCGGTTTGATCCAGACTTCGCTCGCCGGCAGCGCCAGCGATCCGATTCCCGCCATCCGCCAGGCCAATGTCGAAAAAACCGTCGCGTTTGTTGAACAAGCCGGTCGAGAAGGCGTGCAGATCCTGTGCATGCAGGAAATCTTCACGGGGCCGTACTTCTGCGCCGAGCAGAACCCGCGCTGGTTCGATGCAGTGGAGCGCATTCCCGACGGCCCAACAGTGACGCTGATGCAAGAACTCGCGCGCAAGCACCGCATGGCGATCGTAGTGCCGCTGTACGAGGAAGACGGCGTCGGCATCTACTACAACACCGCGGCTGTGGTTGATGCCGATGGCAGTTATCTCGGCAAATACCGCAAGCATCACATCCCGCATTGCGCGCCGGGGTTCTGGGAGAAGTTCTACTTCCGTCCTGGCAATCTGGGCTATCCGGTGTTTCAGACCCAGTACGCAAAAATCGGCGTCTACATTTGTTACGACCGCCACTTCCCTGAAGGCGCACGCGCACTGGGGTTGAACGGCGCGGAGATCGTGTTCAATCCTTCTGCCACGGTCGCCGGGCTATCCGAATACCTGTGGAAACTCGAACAACCCGCGCACGCGGTCGCGAACGCCTACTTCATCGGTGCGATCAACCGCGTCGGCACCGAGGCGCCCTGGAACATCGGCGAGTTCTACGGGCAGAGTTATTTCTGCGATCCCCGCGGCCGCTTCCTCGCCACCGGCTCGCGCGACCGTGACGAACTCGTCACCGCCGAACTCGATCTCGACCAGATCCGCGAAGTGCGCAACGTCTGGCCGTTCTATCGTGATCGGCGACCGGATTCGTACGGCGATTTGGTCGCGCCATAGCCTGCGAGTTGCCGGCGTACCTACGCTAATCCATCACTACTCGTGCCCATTCGACGCAGGCGGCGAAATGGTGACCCCTGTTTTTCCATACCCCATTTCGCAAAGAAGCGGGAGCGTTGGAAACATCAAGCCGCATCCAGCGCCCGCACAACTGCGGGGTCGCGCTCGTATAGATCTTCGAGGAGCCGGACGTAGCGCCTCTCGTCGTAACTCACGGTCAGATACGTGATGAAGATCGGCATCTCTTGCTTGAGCCGCACAGTGCTCTCCTGCCCCGCCGCGACGGCCGCATCGATCGCGGCTCGGTTCCAGCGCGCATCGTCCTGCAGCAACCAGCCCGCCAGGCCCAGCGCGTCGTCTACCCGGATGCAGCCGGAGGAGAAGTCGCGACGTGTCTTGGCGAAGAGCGCGCGCTGCGGTGTGTCATGCAGGTAGACAGCGTTCTCGTTGGGAAACAGGATCTTCACATTGCCGAGCGCATTCGCCGTGCCAGGGCGCTGGCGCAGACGGAACGGAAAGTCGTCCGCCGTGTAGGCGTGCCAGTTGACTTCGTCCTGCACCGGCTCGCCGTTCGGCTTGAACAGCTCGTAACCGAGCCGATGGAATGCCTGAGGGTCCTTCTGGAAAAGGGGCAGCTTGTCCTCCACTACGAGACGGCGCGGCACGTGCCAGCGCGGGGCGAATACGACGCGCTCGATCTTGCCGGCGAAGCTCGGCGTGGTGCGGTAACGTTTGCCGACGATCACCTTATGCTCGCGCACGAGGCCGGATTCGTCCCAGGTTTCGAGGTGGAAGTCGGCGATGAATACGCGCACGTGTCGCGTCCGAGGCATGGACTGCATCCAGCGCAAACGTTCCAGATTCGCCCGTAGCTGCGCGATTCTCTCTTCGACCGACTTGTTGAGCAGGGCCAGCGTCGCGTGGCCGGCCACGCCATCCGCGTCGATATTGCTGCGCCGCTGAAAAGCTTCCACCGCCTCTTCCAGCACGTCATCGAAAGGCAGGCCAGGCACGACGGCGGTCTGATCGAGCAGCGCGTCGGCGTCGAGACGTCGACGCAACTGATCGACGCGCTCGCCGCGATCGCCACGCTGTAGCTTGGAGCCCTGCGAAATGCTGGGCCAACCGCCGCTCGCCGCGAGCTGACGCTGCAGCGCGAGCATGTCGCGCAGTGCGCGGTAGTAGTCATCTTGCGGTGCAAGCCAGGGCAGGATCGCGGCCACCTGGGACGTCTGCGCCGCCGACTGGAGCGCGGCCGGAGCGTTGAACGCGCGGCGCGGCAGGTTCCAGTGCGGTTCCACCTTCACGCGATCGACGCGGCCGCGGTGCAGGTCCGACGCCAGCGCCATCCAGGCGTCGCTCGCCAGCACCTCGCCGTTGGAGTCGCAGGCGACTTGCGCCAGCCCGCCCGCGTGATAGTGCGCCGGCGTCAGTCCGTGTTCCGTCACCGCGCCGATCTCGCGCCGCAGCGCGGCCAAGCGCACTTCGCACTCCGGCCCCAGCCAAGCGGGTTTATGGTGGCGAGCGGCGTAGAACGCGCGCACGGCATCGCGATCGTGCAGCGGCAGTGCGTCGATGGCGGGCGTCAGGTCGAGCATCGGCGTCGGATCGACCGCAGTTCGGACAGGTTCGTGTTTGCTGACCTCGTCGCGCTGCTCGCTGCAACCGGCGCCGATCAACAGAATGATCAGCAATGCGCCGGCTTGGGTGCGCGAGATGCGGGCACGCTCGCCGGCGGGCGTCACGCGGCTTATGGCGCGGCGGCGCTCGACGGCCCGTTGCCGCTTGCCGCCGCGGTATTCACCGCCATGAGTGTGGCGGGGCGTGCCTGGCAGCCGAGGAATGGCGAGTTCGCTTTCCATTGCGCATCCGGGAAATAGGCGAACAGTAGCTGTCCGTCGCGCAGGCTGTCGATCATCTCTCGCGCCACCGCCTGGCGTACCGCTGGGCAACCGTAGCTGCGTCCGAGCCGCCCCTGACTCAGCGCCAGCGCCGGATTCACGTAGGGCGCGCCGTGCATCACGATGGCGCGCGGGCGCGCGGCGTCGTTCGTGCCGGGCTCAAGACCATCGAGCCGCAACGAGTAACCGTTGCCGCCCTGATAGGTCTCGGCGGTACGGAACAACCCGAGGCTGGTCTGGTGACTGCCTTCCCGGTTGGAGAAGCTGCGCGCTAAGTTCTCCCCGCTGCCCTGCCCGTGCGCCACATGTTCGGTGAACAGCAGCTTCGGCACCGTTCCCAGCTCGAAGATCCAGAGCCGAGGCTCGGTCGAGGGCCGCGAGTAGTCGATCACCGCCAGGCGCGAGGCCGCGAGCGCGGCCCCACTCGCGAGCGCGCACTCGCGCGCTTCGAGCGCGCGCTCAAGCGCCTCGGTCGAAATATCGGGCGCGAGCACGACCAAGGTGTCGAGTAGCGCGCCCGCGTCGGACGCGGCAGCGGCGGCCCCGGCAGTCCCGAACAGGAACAGGGCAATGAGAGTACGAAGAAAAATCATCGGGCGGATGCTAGCCGAAGAATCGTACCGAGACCACGATGGAGTGCAAAAAGGTCGCACCGCGTCACGACCGAAGCTGAACCGCGCGCTGCATCAGTCGCCGCACTAACGAGTTCCGAACGACCCGCGGGAGCACGTGCCTTCTCTTGGGCTCGCTCGGCTCGACGATGTGGGGGGAAGGCGAACGCAGCGTCAAAAGGGTTGAGCACCATTTCTCCGGCGCTCGAATATGACTCTGAGCGGAATGGCGCTTACTTTAGGGCTGATTAGACCCACCGCCCGTCATTCCAGCGAAAGCTGGAATCCAGTTTGACGTTGCTGGTACGTGTATCGCGGGATCAAGATGGATCCCAGCTCGGCCACAGGCCGGCCGGTCATGAGCCTGTCGAAGGGCTGGGATGACGGGACAGGCGCGGTCGCGCTTAAGTAGGCGCCATTCGACTCTGACTGCTGTTTTTCCGCGTCCTAGCAATCTCGGCTATCCGGTGTTTCAGACCCAGTACGCAAAGATCGGCGTCTACATCTGTTACGACCGCTGGAGTTCCCGCGTAGATTCAGTTCCATGACGCGGCCTACTTGCGCTTTCGCCGGACGTCGACACGAGAGGGCCGCATCGCAACGACGCCCGCAGACGGGCACAATACGCGCCCCTAGCCGAGTGGATGGCGACCAGGCCTCCGCTTCGCCCGATCCCCAGTTCATTCACCCAAAGGTTTCCCCATGGGCAGAGGCCCAAGCATCGAAGGTCGCAAGAACGCCGAGGACGCCAAGCGCGCCAAGGTCTTCACCAAACTCATCCGCGACATCACCCTGGCCGCGCGCGCCGGTGGCGACCCCGCTGGAAACGCCAAATTGCGTAGCGCGATGGACAAGGCGCTGGCCGCGAACATGACCAAGGACACGATGGAACGCGCGATCCGGCGCGGTTCGGGTGCCGAAGGTGGCGCCGATATGCAGGAAATGCGCTACGAAGGTTATGGCCCGGGTGGCGTCGCGCTGATCATCGATGCGCTGACCGACAATCCGGTGCGTACCGTGGCCGAAGTGCGGCACGCATTGAGCAAGAACGGCGGGAATCTCGGCACGTCAGGTTCTGTCGCGTTCCAGTTCGCCCGCAGCGGCCAGTTCTGGATCAAGACCACCGACGCCGCCAGCGAAGACAAGCTGATGGACGCAGCCATCGATGCCGGTGCCGACGATGTGCAATCCGAAGACGGCTGGAGCGAGGTGCTGTGCGCACCGGACAGCTTCGATGCCGTGGAAAAGGCGTTGAACGCCGCCGGTTTCACGCCCGACTCGGCCGACGTGGTGATGCGCCCGGACAACCGCGTGGCGGTGACAGGCGACGCTGCCGACAGCATGCGCGCGCTGGTGGAGTGGCTGGAGGAACTGGACGACGTGCAGGACGTTTATCACAACGCGGATTTGCCGGCGGCTTGACTTAATCGCAGGCTCTGAGGTATCGAAGGGTCTACTACACCCGTACCATCATACGATCACCCTTTGGAACAAGTTCTAGGCTCGTTTCCACTTCGCCTGCACCAATTCCACTACCAGCTTCAGCCCGATCAGCAGCAACAAGACCAGGCGCGGTTGCTGCGAAGTCAGCGCCATCCAGCTGCCGCCCAGCACCACCAAGTGCAGAACCACCACGCGTCCGTAAGGCTCGAACATCAGCCGATCCAGGCTCGCGTGCCGTGCCTCGGCACCGCGCACATATCCGCGCCGGTACTCGCTGATCAGGGTCAACGCGACCACGCCCGCCGACAGCCACCACAGCGTCGCGCCGCCCTCGTGTGCGCCGGTCAGTACGAAGCCAAAGAACACCAGCACCAAGACGCCGTGCACAAAGGTGAAAATTCCGTAGTGCACGGCAAAGAAGATGCTCGTCGCGAAAGGGTCGGTGCGCTTCTGTACCCGTTCCACCGCGCGCATCTTCAGGAATTGCAGGACGCCGGTGACGACGTTCTCGAACCAGTACAGTCCGAGCAGGGCGAACACGCTCCAGTGTCCGAGCCAGACCGGCAGGAAGGCGGCGAGGTTGGTCAGCAGCACCAGCAAATAGGGCATCACGTGGCTCGCGCGGCGGCGGTGCCGCGCATCATGCCAGTGTGCGAGCGCTCAGCGCTTCTGGCTCATCGCCACACTGCCCAGGATCAAGGCGCCCGCGATGCCCATCGTCAGGGTCAGCGGTTCGTCCAGCAGCAACCAGGCCCAGGCCACGCCGAACAACGGGATAAGGTAGGTCACGGTCGAGGCGCGATTGGCGCCGATGCGTGCGATCAGGCGGTAATACATCACGAACGCCAGACCGGTGCACAACACGCCGAGCATGGCCGCTGACAGCCACGAGTTCATGGAAATTTCTGTCGAGGGCCACGTAGCGAGCGCGAACGGCAAGGTCAGCAGGGCCGAGACACCGAGCGTGGCGCAGGCCACCGCTGCGGGCGGCAAGCCGGTCAGATGCCGGCGTACCAGATTGATGCCGATGCCGTAGAGGAAGGACGCCGTGGCACCCGCCACGACCGCCCAGCCGATGCTGGCGCCGGCGACCTTGCCGCTGGCCAGCACCACCACCCCGGCGAACCCCGCGAACAAGGCGACAGCGCGCTTGCCGCCGATCTTCTCGCCGAAAAACAGGAAACCGACCAGAGCGGTGAACAGTACCGTCATCGCATTGGCGATCGCGCCGACCCCAGCCGGTGCATGCTGAGCCGCCCAGGCGAACAGCACGAACGGCAGCGCCGAATTGATCGCGCCGATCAGCGCCAGCTTCGGCCACAACTTCAGCGGAAACGCGGCGCGCGAGTGCCACAGGAACGGCAACAGCACCAGCGATCCAAGCGCAAGTCGCACTTCGACCAGCGGAATTGCGCCGAATTCTTGCGCCGCGATGCGCATGAACAGGAACGAGGCGCCCCAGATCGCACCGAGCACGCCGAGTTCGAACGGCGTCAACCAAGCGCGTGCACGCGCGGCAGGCATGGGCAGGGCAAAGGATTCGGTGGAGGACATGGAATGCGCCAACTCGATCGGGTTTCGATGCCGTCATTGTCCGCATGCGCAAGAGCGCCACAAGCGCGGCCTTTTCAAGGGAGCGACAAATCTCGTTTGAGGCGTGATCGCAGAAATCCGGTTGGGGATTCATGCGAAGGTGCAACAACCCAAACCCTCCCCAACCGGGTTGGTTGATCTACCCGGCGCCTCGACGAGGTCGTCTCAAGCCGGTTTCAGCTCGACCAGAACCGAACGCAGCAACGCGCAAAACCCGATCAGGTGCAGCACGAAGATGCCGGCCTGGCCGTATTGCCACTGATCGCGCCAGTGCATCCAGTCGGCCGGTGCGGCCGCGACCCCGGAGACCACGGCGGACGGCCACATCCCGATCTGCGTATTGGCCGGCAGCACCACCACCGCCCACGTCGCCAGCGACAGCACGAGCATCGCAGTCGCTGTCGCCGTCAGCGCAAATGCCGGCCGCCGACCACGCAGGCGGAGCGTCAACAACGCCACGGCCAGCAAGGCGCCGAACTCGATTACCGGACCGATGCGGCCGAACCACAGGTACAGCGTGGACTGCACCGCGAGGTAGAGATCGGGACTCCATTGCAACTTGGGCGCCAACTCCATCGCGTGCGCCAGATGCATCCCCATCGCCAGCGCGGCGAGCAGAATGGCGATGAATCGTAGGGACTGATGATTCATGAGGTCTCCGAGAGGCGGCGATGCGTGTTGCAACGTAGTAAGCGCGAGCACCCAGGGCTTGGCGGTGGATGTCGACAACATGGCGCCGCCTCCGCCTCGGTCAGGTACCTGACTCGCAACTGAAGCCGCAGTGTCGGCGCGTGGCCTGAGATGTTAGCCTCAAAACCCCTCACCGCAGGGTCACCCCCATGTCACTCTGGAAAGACAACACTCCGCCGAAATCGGGCTCGAATCCTACCCCGACCCCGACCCCGGTCACACCCGAGTCGCGCGAAGCCACTCGCATTGAAGCCAGCCCGAAGCCGGACGCGGCACCGTATGCGCCCGTGGCGCGAGCCGAACCGGATCGCGCGCGCAAGGAGTCGCTGATCGCCGCCGATATCACCATCGAAGGCAAGATCGAGGGTGCCGGCAGCGTGCGCATCGCCGGCAACTTCAAAGGCGATGTCAACGTGCAGGGCGACCTCATGATCGAATCCGGCGCCAAGCTCATTGGCAGCGTGCGCGCCGACAAGGTCATCGTCGCCGGCGAACTGGAAGGCAATATCGAAGCCGCTACCCGCGTGGAACTGCAGCCCAGCGGTGCGATCAGCGGTGACGTAAAGACGGGGTCCTTCACCGTTGCCGCCGGCGCTCGCATGCGCGGACAGGCCGTGTTCGGCTGGGACGACAGCAAGATTGCTAAGTCGGAAAAACCGTTGCGCAACGGCAGCCACGCGGAGCGTGGTCTCGACGCATGAACAACCCGCGCTCGGGCACTCCGGGGTCGACCCGCGAGTGCCCGCACTGCAAGGAAACCATTCTCGAAAGCGCAACGACCTGCCCGGCTTGCCGGCATCACTTGCGCTTCGAGGCCGGTGCCGTCGCGCCGGCGGAAACGCTTACCCCGCTGCGGGTCGAGGGCAGCATCCGCCACCCGGCCGATGCTCCACCCTGGGAATACAGCGTCGTGGTGACGGTGCGCAACGAACGCGGTGATGAGATCGCGCGCAAGCTCATCGGCGTGGGCGCGATCAATTCGGGCGAGCAACGCAGCTTTACCCTGGTAGTGGAAGCCGCGCCGGCCAGGACGAAAGGTGCGCAGAAAAGCAGCACCCGCCACTGAAGATCCAACCAAGTGATGCTTTCATCCTGGCGCAGTAGCGCGCCGGCCTTTTGGGCGCCAGGAAGATCGACAAACGATGTTCGGTATTAACGCCTGACGCCGAGCCCGTGAGTGATGCTATTGCTCGCCGGAGACCCGGCGGCGATCAACGTCAGGAGTGCTGCGATCAGGCTCAGGCTGTACTCCACGCCGCCAATGCCGTGCTCGCCGACAAACCAGCCGTTACGCGCGTGGATTAGCACGATGCCGGTCGTCGCGATCACCAGCAGGCTGGCCGCCGACAACCGCACCCATCGTCCCAGCGCCAACGCGAGGCCCGCGCTCAACTCCACCGCGCTAATCGCGTAAACCGTCGCCATCGGAAACGGCAACCCGTTCGCAGCGAGGAAGTTGCTGAAGCCCGGCACACTGCCATTCGCCAACCGCACCGCGGCGTGTGCCATGAACAACAGCGCCGTGGTGATTCGCATCAGCGCGAGCGCGAACGGCAGCGGCAGCAGTTGATCCACGCTCGGTAGGAAGATGCGAGGGCTCATACGCGGCTCCGGAGGTTGCGCGCAGCACATCGCATCAGGGTGGAAGCGCGCAAGTCCGTCGGGACGAAGCGCGCATCGTGGTAAGCGAACCGCACCTGCGGCGTCCCTACCCCTCACGCTCGTCCGAATCGAGATGGAAGCGCTCACGCACCTGGCTGCGATAGCTGCGCCCCGTGACGTAGCGGCTGCCGGAAGTCAGGCTCAGGCGAAAGCGACCCGAGCCGATCGCCTCCAATGCGGTCACCGCACCAACACGGACCAGCAGCGATCGATGCACCCGGGCGAAGCGCGCTGGATCGAGCAGGCGTTGCAAGTCAGACAGCGTCTTGCGCAGCACGAACCGGCGCGACCCGGCGTGGATTTCGACATAGTTTGCTTGCGCGAGCACGCAGTCCACCTCGTCTACACCGACCAGTTGAGTGCGGCGACCGAGCGGCAGCGCGAGACGATCAGGATAGTTTGCCGGGTTCACGACGCTCTCGACGCGGCGTCGCACCCGCTCCAAAGAGGCACGCAGGCGCTCGGAGGAAAACGGTTTCACCAGATAGTCTGCGGCCTCCAGTTCGAAGGCATCGACCGCGTACTGTGTGTAGGCGGTGACAAAGACGATCAGCGGCGCTGGCGTCAGTCGACCGCTGAGCTGCAGGCCATCGATCTCGGGCATTTCTACATCCATGAAAACCACATCGGCCGGCCGTTCGCTCCAACTGGCGAGCAGCGATTCGCCGTTCTCGTAGTCACCGACGACGGTGATGCCGTCCAGCGGTAACAGCAATCGGCGTAGACGCAAGCGCGCCAGGGGTTCGTCGTCGACGATCGCAACGCTAAGCGATTTCATCCGGCGAGCGCCTCGTTTGCACGGGCAAAAGGGCTAGAAAATACGCGCGGTGCGCGACGCAGCGGAAGCTCGACCCGTACTTCGGTGCCCGTGGCGAAGTCGCCTTCGATTGTCAGGCTCCATTGCTCGCCGTACAGGCAGCGCAGACGCGCGCGCGTGTTGGCGAGTCCCACGCCCGAGCCTCGATGCCCGCTCGTGGCGATTTGCGCAGGCCCGGTGTCGCGCACCACGGTGCGCAAACTGTCGCCAATTGCACAGATCTCGATCTGAATCAGGCTCGACCCTCGCCGACGCGCGACGCCATGCACCATTGCGTTCTCAAGCAGTGGTTGCAACAGCATCGCCGGAAGCAGCGCGCGCTCGCAGCCCTCCTCGATTGCAAACTCGACTAACAGCCGCTCGCCAAAGCGTATCTTCTCGATCGCCAGATACTCGCGCGCCAGCGCCACTTCTTCTTCGACCGGCACCTCGTGCGCAGCTGACCCGGACAGGCTGTTGCGCAGCAGCGCGCTGAGCGAGACCAGAATGCGATCGGCGGTATCCGGATCGTGATGCACCAGTTCGGCAGCCGAGTTGAGGGTGTTGAACAGGAAATGCGGATTGAGCTGCGCACTTAGCGCATCCAGTCGCGCTCGAATAAGGCCCGCTTCGAGTTCCGCGATGCGCACGCGCTGCGCCTCGCTGCGCTGGGCCAGCACCCAGGCGTGCAGCGTGCCGATCAACATCAGGCTGATGACCAAATTGTTATGCAAGCTGGCACTCAGCAACTCGGTCCACGCGGGAGCGTCGCGATACCAGTACGTCAGGTGCGGGTTGAGCGCACCCACGTAGGCTGCACGCACGACAACCACGCCGGCGGACATCGCGCCGACCAGCGCGAGCGAGCGCCAGGGCCGCTTGCGGTCGAGCGGGAAGCGGCGAACCAGCGCATACATTCCCAGGCTCAGTGGAACCCACGGCAGCGTCCCGATCACGCTGAGGCGAAGTGCCTCGCCGCCGTCCAGAGACGCGTCGAGCGGCGTGCCCATCCCGACGAGCAGGCTCGCATAGAACAAGGCGTAGGCACTCCACAAGGCGATGGAGATCGCCCCCAGGATGAGGATGCTTCGCATGCGGTACACGGTAGTACGTCGGCATTCGCACGACAAGACGAGCACCGAGGTTCGTATATCACGGTGTGCTGTTCGTCCCGACCGGGTGCCTTGGGGTCCGTCACGGCGAGTGACGGACCGCGGTGCGCAGCGAGCAGTGCACGCCGGCCGCGACGCATCGCTGACGGTGGGTCTATCCTGCAAACAGGGATTCGGTCAGGTTCGATTTCAAATACTTGCTGTACTCCTTGAAGGCCTGGAGGCAGACGCAAGCCACTGCAACGCCTCGCGGATGGCGGGTTCGTCGAAACCGATGATGCGGCGTTCGCCAACGAAGATCAGCGGGACGGCTTCGCCATCGAGCGCGGAAAAAGCTCGCTGCGCGTCGCCAGATTCATCGATCAGGAATTCGCGGAACAGCGCGCCGCTGGCGATCAGCAGTTCGCGCGTCCTGGTGCACCAGGGGCAGGTGCGGGTTGCATACACGACGATGTCGCGGGCGGCTGGTCCGAGCACACCTGACCAGTCGCCCTGCACAAACAGGGGCGCGAGAAACTCTGCGCGCTGCAGTGCTTGCCAGCGTGGGCCGCTCGCTTTGCCTGCAACAAAAGACGCGGGTACGAGCTCAAAGGCGAGCGCCGTGTGCAGGACAGTATCCATGGCGTGCTCCAGTCGATGGCATGAAGCGGGCCGCCGCACCGGGGGTAACGGTGCGGCGGCCGCCGCGCGCTGGAGCGCAACGTGATTGAGGGCGACGCTGCGTTCCAGCCGCCGCCATGAACCCATCCGCCGGGCGCGCGCGCAACGCATGCGGGATGGATGGCAGAAAACAGTCCATGAATGGCGCGCTCGCGGGGATGGACGGTGCACAACGATTCGCATCTCGCCGTCGTTGCGATAGCGGGCGAGTGCGAGTGAGCCTTAGTGCTGAGGACTACTGAACCTCAGTGCGGTCCGCTGACCTGGGTGCCGGAGAGATCGGTACGCCAGAAGCGACCATTCTCGAAGTACACCGTGCCGCGAGCGAACTGTACCGAGCGAGCGCCGTAAAGGGCGTCGTCGGGGTAGATCGCCGGACCGCCGGTACTGCGTCGGTTGGTTACCAGCGCCGGACCCGGTAGCAGGCGCGCATTGCTCGCGTTGCTACCCGTGACTTCGAGCTTTTGCAGTCCGCTCCAGGACCAGGGGTACGGGTAGTTGTCGGGCGGCGCGATCGGCTCGCTGCCGTCGGATTCGTGCACGCGCACCGGCAATGCGAAACTGACGCCGTTGCTGCCTGGCAGCACGCTAAGCGCGTGATGGTTGGACAGGATCGCGCTGCCGCTGCCGCGCTTGCCCAGGTTAACTTGCTGCAACAGGCGTGGACGGCTCGGATCGCTGACATCGAACAGACTGAACAGCAATCCCTGGAACCACGCGAACTGGTTGTCGCCCCAACTCGATTGCGCCGGACGCGCATCGAGTCCGATGCCCAACAGCACGTCTTCGCGCACCGGATGCAGATAGTCGGAGAATCCGGGCAGTTCGAGCGCGCCGGCGATGCGCGGTGCGGCCGGGTCGGACAGGTCCACCACGTACAGCGGATCGGTCTTCAGGAAGGTGACGGCATACAAGCGATCGCCGACGAAACGCGTGCCGTAGAGTTGCTCGTCGCGCTTGCCCAGCGGCGCGGGCCGATCGCGATTGGGCAGGTGGGACAGGGTGCGCAGCAGCCCGGGCGCGATCGTCGAACGCTCCAGTACCGTCAGTCGATTCTGTCCCAGTTCGCCCCAGAGCCCGCCCACCGTGACCATGCGCAGCTTGCCGTCGCGCTCGCTGAAACGGAACGGGGCACGATCCGGATCGCGATCCAGATAACCCTCGACCGCGCCCGTGGCCGCGAAGTTCGGTCCCTGGGCGCCCAGCGCGATCTCGTGCACGTCCGTCACAGGAAATCCGGTCGGGTGATAGCCAAGTTGGGAATTGAAGACGAGGCTGGAGCGCGAGGTCGCGAGATACATGCGCTCCGTGGACACATAGACCGCATTCACCGCACCCACGACCGCCAGCGAACGCAATTCATCAGGCGCATGGAGATCGATCGCCACCACCGTGATGAACTGCGGTGACGGCAGCAGCGCCCCCACGACCGGCAGGAAGACGTCCTCCGGCTTGACCAACGCCCGCCACTCGCCAGTGCCGACGCGGATGCGCGGCAGCAATTCGGTCAGCGGGATCTGGCTCAGCAACGCGCGATTGCGTTCGTCGCGCGCCGCATCGAGGCTCGCACCGAATTCGATGCCGGGCACGGCGATGGTCTTTCGCAGCACCAGGTAGAGGCGCTCGCCGATACGGCGACTGGCGACGAGGTGAGCGTCGATTTCCGCTTTCCACAGAGCACGAGGCGCCGCTGGCGAAACGCGATCGAACAACGCAACGTGGGTCGATCCCGCGATCCACGCCGGCGCGCTGAGCCAGAGCGGCTCGATGCCGAAACCGCTCGGGCTGGTCCCCTGCAGCGTCGTCAGCCTGTCGTCGGCGACGTAGAGCCCGCTGTAACCGATGGGCTGTGTGGATTCCGGCAAGGCGATCTCGCCGTGCAGCAGCAACTGGCTTCCACCTTCGCGCGCCTCGGCCACGCGCAGCGCGCTTCGATCGCGTCCTTGCGCATCCTTTGCGATGGCGTAAAGCCAGGTGCCGTCGGTCTTCAGGCGATCCGCTTCGTCGACGCCGATCTCCTGCACGTTGGTCGTGGAGAAACTCTCGGACGGCGGTGGGGGCGAAGAAAAATCGACCCCCATGAAGGGTGAGTTCCCGCTCGCTGTCAGCAAGGTCTGGTCCAGGAAGGTGCGTAGCGTGGTGGCGTCGTCGAATCCCGCGAGCTGACGATCCGCCGGACGCCGCGACGCCGGTGTGCTGAGCTGCACCAGGTCGCCGTCGAGCGACCACGCGGCAGATGCGGCACCGGCGTAGTCCGCCCGCAGCGCGGTTTCGCTGCTGAAGTCGAGTTGCAATTGGCCTTCATCCAATCGTTGCGTACTGCGGGGTTCACATCCCGGACAAGCACCCGTCATGCCGAGCATCGCCAGTTTCCGGCCGCGCCCGTCGTTGCTGCCCACGCGCCAGGTTGGCTCGCCGGCGGCATCGTAGAAGTACAGGCCAGCGGCCAGCCATTCGCCCTGCTCGGTGAGACTGAGCCCGAAGCCGGAACGCTTTGGGTCGTACCAGGCACCGGAGTGATCGATCTCCGTCACGACACCCGATATCGGAAACGGTTCGAGTTCCTGCGTGCCCTCGCGACCATCGAGCGACCAATGCAAGACCAGCGCCTCGAAGTGCGTGCGTTCGAACCGGAGCCGACCTACAAGGGTTGGCGCGGCGGGTGCGCCGTCGACCCAGCGATGACGATACAGCGGCGCATCCCATCGGCCTTCCGCATCGAAGGACGCCACCGCCATGTACCACACCGGCGAACCATCCGGCCGATGGGTGTACCAGACCACGGCGGTTTGGTCGCCCCCCTGGAACAGCTCGAAGCCGTTGCCGCTGCGCGCCGGATCCCACCACACGCCGAGTCGCACCGGGGAACGTTCCGACAGCCGAGCGGCTTGCAGTGCATCGCTGCACGCGCCGAACATAAGAACCAGCATCAGGAGTCGCAAGCAAATCGATCGCATGGTGGCCTCGCTTCCCGGTAGTCGGGAGAATGAACCGCATTGCCCAGCACGGCGCGAACTGAAGGATCGGATCCGCCCCCGAACGCAGGCAACGCGCGGGAGCACAGCCATGGTACGCCGGAGTGGCAGGCTTGCATCCCTTACGACGAGCAAGCGAGCCGATTGATGACATACCGCGGCTTGTTGCGATCCGGAATCCGGATGCGGCCTGGTCGCCATGCGCATCGGTCAATGCCCAACGGCGCAAGCGCGATCTCAAACACGATCAGTACCACGATTGCCAGTTCCAGCCCTTCGATGCGGCATCGACGTAGGTTGCCGATACACTGCTCCGATAAACTCCAACTTCAAGAATACGGCTTTGCTCATGTCCGACCCGGTTCGTCTTGCCAAACGCGTGGTCGAACTTGCGCACTGTTCCCGCACCGAAGCCGAGCAGTACATCGAGGGTGGCTGGGTGTCGGTCGACGGACAGATCGTGGAAGCGCCGCAGCATATGGTGACGACCGAAGTCGTCGTGATCGATCCCGAGGCGCACCTGGAAGCTGCGGAACCCGCGACCCTGTTGTTGCACAAGCCGCCGGGCTTCGATGCGATCGACGGCAACCAGCCCGCCGCAAGCCTGGTTGCACCCGCAACGCGCTGGGCCGACGACGCTTCAGGCATCCGTCCGCTGAAGCGTCACTTCCAGCGCCTGACGCCGTTGGTGCCGCTCGACGTGGAAGCCAGCGGACTGATGGTTTTGACGCAGGACGGTCGTGTCTGGCGTCGGCTTACCGAGGATGCCGGCCTCATCGAACAGGAGTTCGTGGTCGAAGTCGGTGGTGAAATCGCACCTTACGGCCTGGCGCGGCTCAATCGTGGCCTCAGTTTCCAGGGCCGCGTGCTGCCGCCGTGCAAGGTCAGCTGGCAGAACGAGATTCGCCTGCGGTTTGCGATCAAGGCGGTGCAGCCGGGGCAATTGCGCTACATGTGTGCGCAGGTCGGGCTGGAGGTTGTGGCGATCCGCCGCATCCGCATCGGCAAAGTCCCTCTCGGCAAGATGCCGGCCGGGGAATGGCGATACCTGCCGGCGACGGAGCGGTTTTGATTTCGTCCCGTGCGTTCGGTATCGTCATGGAACACTACGAGCAAGAGGTCACCATGAGCAAGGGAATGGATCAGAAAAAGAGCAAGAAGAAGGAGCCCGAGAAATCCTTGAAGGAGAAACGGGCCGCCAAGCAGGAAAAGAAGAAGAAGTAAGCCCGAGGATGCGGCGGCTATTCGGTCGCCGCATCCTTCGCTTGCGTCGCAAACGAATTCAACCGGAATCACGCGGTGCCACTCATTGCTCGCACAGGTCGGAGATCGCGACCGGGCGAACCACTTGTCAGCGCAACTGGCTGTCCTTGCTGCCGCGCCGGTTGTAGCCGGCGGAGATGCCCTGCTCTCGGTCGTGCTGCTCCTGACAGACCACGCACAGGCGCACGCCCGACATCGCCTTGCGTCGTGCCGCCGGAATCTTCGCTTCGCATTCCTCGCAATGCGTCAGTCCCGGCCCGGTCGGCAATTGGCTGCGGGCGCGTTTGATCGCGTCCTTGATGGTCGCGTCGATCTGGTCTTGCACGGCGCCGTCTTGCGCCCAGCCGGTGGCCATGGCTGTCTCCCTTGAGTCTGCGCCCGAACGCGCCTAGATTATCTGTGGCCGACTAGGGGATTTCGCAAGCATTCCAGGTTAGCCAGGCGTTTTGGCCGTTCCGATGGGCGAATCGCGTTGGGTTATGCAACGAAACTGACCATGCGCGGGATCCCATGCCCATCGCGAACAAGCTGAAAATTGCGGCGCTGATCCTCGGCGGCGCCCTCGTCGCCGGTGCGACCTCGGCGGCACAGCTCAATCTCCCGTCGACCCATCCGCGGCTTTGGTACGGCAACGCGGCGCGTCTGACGCAAGCGCGCGCCTATTTCCTGACCACTCCTTTCGCGCTGCCTCCAGCTTCGGATCAGACCCAACTCAACCGGGCGCGCGCGTTGCGCGGCCTCATGACGCAGAGCAATGCCGACTGCGATCTGGCCGCTGCCTACCTTGCGACGTGGCAGTTCTCTGGCAGCTTCCGTGACGCCATGCGCCAGCAAGGTGACGCGCTGCTGCAAATCTATGACTGGTGCCACCACCGGCTGACACCGTCGCAGATCACGACCCTGGTCGCGCGCTGGAACGGCTATCTGGATACTGAAAACGCCGACAGTTTCGCGAACCGGGGCTCGGAGGCCAACAACTATTTCTGGGGCCGGGTGAGCAACAATCTGGCGTGGGGCATTGTCAGCTTCGGCGACAACCCGCGCGCGCAGGAGTTCATCAACAACTCGCTCGACCTGCGTCTGGATACCTGGTTTGCCAGCTGGTACAACAATTTCGGCCGCGGCGGCGTGTTTGTTGAAGGCGGCGACTACGGCGCGGTGATGCTGTCCTACCCGATGATTCCGTTTGCTTCAGCGGCGGACTATGGTCTCGATCCGTATCAGCGCACCGCGTTCTTCCGCGAGGGCATCTACGCGCTGATCTACGGAACGACGCCGGGGCCGACCAGCATCACCGGCGAGTTCTCCGGCGGGCACCTGCTGATTCCGTTCAACGACGACGAGAATTTTCGCAATGGCGGGGTGATCAACCAGCGCGACTATCTCGGCGATTTCGCGCGCTTCATGGGCCAGCGCGAGCCGGCCTCGGGTAACGCGCGACACATACGAGCGTGGTTGGCTGATACCAGTGCCGGACGGCAATGGTTGTTCGACGCACTCGGCGGCGCGGGCAATGCGGCCGATCTTGCGCCCTTGCCGCTCGACTACTACGCCCCTGGCGCCATGGTCTTCGACATTCGCAACCGCCACGACGACGAGGCGATGCAGGTGCATCTGCAGATCGGCACTCCGGGTGGCGTCGAACATCGCCATCTGGATGCCGGCAGTTTCCAGATCTGGCGTCAGGGTCGCTGGCTGACGCGCGAATCCGTCGGCTATGCCGAGAACCTCACGGGCTTCGGTGGCACCGGCGTTGTCGATACCGGAGATCATCTCGCGCACAACGGACTGCTGTTCCAGGGGCGCACCACCGGGCGCTGGATCGGCGGCGGTCCCCGCATCATTGCCCCGGGTCTGCCGCGCGACGATCAGCCCAACGGCATGCCCGAAGTCGTGCGCTTGCAGCATCACCCCGACTATGCATTTCTGGTCGCCGACTACACCGATGCGTATCGCAATACCGACGGCCGCCGCGTCGACTGGCCCTACGCCGATCGGGCGACACGCGAGTTCCTCTTCATCCGACCGCTGCAGACGCTGCTGATACTGGACCGCATGCGCTCCAGCAGCGATTCGCTGATGAGTTTTTACAACACCGACGCCTGGGTAGGGCTCGGCGAACCGCTGGCGGTGCAAGTTCCGGCCGAGCAGGTCAACCGTACCTTCGTGATGCATTTCGAAACCAACCCGACCGTCGGCAGCAGCAGCGTGAGCGCCACGGTCGGCGACCAGATCGTGGACCTGCGCACCCTGCTGCCTGCGGCTCCGACTTACCGAATCGTCAACGAAGACAGCGCCGGAAACCCGGCTGCCGGCCAGTTCCGACTGGAACTCGACAGCAGTGGCAGCGTGGAAAACTACTTCCTCAACGTGGTCAGCGGCCGCGATGTGGGCGAAGCCGCGGTGACCGCCAGCCTCACCGATCTGGACGATCGTTGGTCGATCGCACTGACCCATCCCAGCCGCGGCAACGCCACCGTGGTGTTGATGAAAGGGATGGATTCGGTCGGCGGATCGATCGCCACCGGCAGCCAGCTACCGGTGTCGCTTTACGGCGGAGTGCAAGGCATCCAGGTCACATCGGATGGGCCGTTGTGGGAAGTGTTGCCGGACGGTCGCGTGTTTGCGAGTGGTTTCGAGGGCGCACCGTAGAGCTTGATTGGCTCTGGATGGCCCACGACTCCAGGCTTCACATCGCCTCAATAAACCCGTTCGTGCTGAGAAAACTGCGCGCCAGCACGCCGGGTGTTGCCCATGAACCTGTTCGAGCGCTGCAACTTTGTCGCGGGCGCTTCGATACCTCAGCACGAACGGATTTTGGAGAGCGGTTCATGGGTAGCTATCGAAGCAAGGGCTACGCAGCCGATCCGGTCACCCTCTGATATTTCAGGGCGAAAGGCTGGGGATGCATCGCAACATCGGCGACGAACCGCCATTCTGTCCGACCGCCCCGTTTTAGCCAACAACGTGACCACGGGGACCGGACGATCCCCGTGGATGCAACGCAGCCGGACTTACTCGAACCTGTCGCGGAACACCACGTCGCCGCAGGCGCCGGGCGGCACGACCGGTCCACCTTTGAGCGCGAAGCGCGCTTGGGCATCCCTCTCCGCGGCCACCCCCCGTTGCACCGCCGTCGCCGACAGTGCAAAGCGCTGTCCGGGTGCAGCAAGCGGCTCGGCTGTCAGCCGCGCGGCTTTGATCGCAAACCGTTGCCCGGAGGATTCGCGCGTTGGTTCGGCGAATGCGGAGCTGATGCTGACCAAGCTGGCCAGCGCCAACCACATTGCGCCTTTCATGGCGTCGCCTCTGGCACCCCGCTCAATACCAACGACGGCGTCGCCAGCAGCGCATCGACACGCTCGGTGAGCGTACGCAAGGATTGCGCATGGCTGGTCTGTTGCGCGGCCAACTGCTGCTGCAAGGTCTCGATCGTCGCCTGCTGCTGCTGCATCGCCTGCACCAGCACCGCAGCCAGGCGGTCGTATTTCACGCCTTCAATCGCCCCTTGGGCGTTGCGCGTCACCAGTCGCGGTGCGACTGCGGCAACCTCTTCTGCCACCAGGCCGACATCGGCGTCGCCGCTGTCCTTCCACACGTAATCCACCGTTCGCAACGCGGCGACCGTGGCCAGCCCGAGCGCGCTGTCGACGATGGCGTCCTTGTAGCGGGCGCTGGAGGAGCAGGTCGCGATCTGGTTGCTGGCGTTGCGGCACAAACTTGTCGCGCCCGCCGCGCCCAAGACGGCAATGCTGACCTCACCCGTATCCAACACCCGCATGCGCTCGTTGAAGACATTGAGGTGGGTGCCGGTCTGTAACACGATGTCGCCACCGGAAAAGCCAACGGTATCGGCGGTGCGCCAATTCGCCCCCGAGCGCAGGATCACGTCGCCGCCGTCCTGATTTGCTTGGTTGCCGTTGAACGCGTTGCCCGCCTGCAGCACGAGGTCGCCGCCGAGCCGCGCCTGGAACGGGATACCGGTGTTGCTGGCGCTGCCGGCCCGAACCGTAAGCGATTTGCCCGAAGTGGTGTTGTCGGGCTCCTGTCCGACATAGAGACTGCGCGCCGCATCCCGGGTGAAGGCGAGGTTGCCGTTGATGGTGAGTTGCTCGAAGGGCGCGCCGGTACCCAGGCCCACCCCGCCGCCCGCGCGGATCAGGAACTGGTTGACCCCGGTCGAGGCAAAATCGGCGTCGGTGCCGTCGGCCCAGACGAAGGTGCCGTCGTGCACGGCGTCGATCTTGGCCCTGCGGCCCGCGGCGAAACTGTAGTCGCCGTCTGCGAAGTTGTTGTCTCCGCCCGGAACCACGGAGGCCTGTCCATTCGCTTGATTTTGAAAGCCTCCACCGACAAAGGATGAACTGCCACGTGCTGCATTCTGCGCGCCTCCAGCCACAGCGGCATGCGCTTCAAGGGCAAGGTTGTTCTCGCCTCCGCCGACCGAGCTCGCACCACCAAGCGCTTGGTTGCCAATCCCCCCGGCGACGACTGCATGGCCGCCAAGCGCCGCATTGTTCGAACCTCCGCCGACTGTTCCCCACTGCCCTCCAACGGCGTTTGGCCGCAAAGATGCGCCAAACGATCCTCCTCCTCCGGCGATCGTTGCACCGACGGCATCGATTGGAGCGGTGTTCGATGCATGTCCGGCAATCACGTTGGTACCCACGTTCAGCCCAATACCGAAGTCAATCTGGGCCTGACTGGCGCGGAACACTCGAGCATTGTTCACTCGTAGCTCCAGCGGAGCGTTGTCCGTGGTCCCAAGAAAATTCCCCGCCGCAATGCCCGGATTGCCGACCACCTCCCAACTCCCCGGGCAAACCGCCTTGGCGAACAGTGCAAACGGCTGCTTGTCGGGCAGCGGCTCGAACACGGCCTCGCTGCCGCCGTCGCGTACCGCAACCTCGATCCAGCCGCTCGCCGGCAACAAGGTCTGATCCACCGGCAAGACGATGGCAAACGCCCCATCGCTGACCTGCACGTCCTCCACCCGGACCGGGCCGACCATTGACAGCGGACTGTCCTTGCCGCCGCGCAGGCGAAATTCCAGGTCGTAGCGGCCGTTGGCCGGCGCGCCGTTGTCGTTCAGCACGCCGCGATAGACCAGCGGATCGGCGGCCTGGACGACGGCCGTACACAGCAGCGCCGCCGGCATCACGGCCAGCAGCACCAATCGGTTCCGGATAAGCATGTTTCTCCCCCGAGAGCGGCCCAGCGAGCCTGAGTGGCGCGCCAAGGCACGCGCTGGTGTGTACCGTTTTACAGCCACAGCTACCGGCCCGGCAACCTGCGCCAGACGCGGGCCATGGCTTCCCGGGTTTTGCGACTGCGCGTGTTCGGCTGTCGCAGCCTGGCTCCGGGCCATTACACTGCATCACCCCCTACTGAGGCAGACCCGTGGCAAAGCCCAATTATTCGTTTGAAAAGAAGCAACGCGAACTCGCCAAGAAGAAAGAGCAGGACGCAAAGGACGCGCGCAAACGCGAGGCGCGCGAGGCCGCGAAGGCCGCTGCGGAGCCGAAGCCGGCGCCTGCCCCCAGCGACGCGTCGGAACCGCCAGCCGCCAAATGAGGATTGGCGGCCGCGCCGGCGCGCCGCTGGCGTGCGTCGCGCTGCTGCTGCTGGGCGGCTGTGCCACGCCGCCGCGCTCCATAGCGCCACCGCGTTCGCCCGTCGAGGTACGTACGCAGCTGGTGCAGCTATTGCCGTCGAATCTTGCGGATCGCGAAGGCTGGGCCACGGACATCCAGTCCGCGTTCCAACTGCTGGATATCCCGCCCAGCACCGAGAACCTCTGCGCCGCGCTGGCGGTGACCGAGCAGGAATCCACATACAGCGCCGATCCGGTGGTGCCGAATCTCGCGAAGATCGCGCGCGGCGAAATCGACCGTCGCGCGGCACACCTGCGTATCCCGCAGGTCCTGGTACGTGCGGCATTGAGCCTGTCTTCTCCCAATGGCAAATCCTACGGCCAGCGCATCGCCGCGGTGCGCAGCGAAAAAGAACTGAGCCGCCTGTTCGAGGACTTCATCGGTAAGGTGCCACTGGGACAGCGCTTGTTCGGCGACGCCAATCCGGTGCGCACCGGTGGACCAATGCAGGTCAGCATCGCGTTTTCCGAACGGCATGCCGACGAGATCGGCTACCCCTACGCCAGCGCCGATTCGATTCGCCACGAGGTCTTCACCCGGCGCGGCGGCATGTACTTCGGCATCGCGCACCTGCTGGGCTACGAGAATTCATACCAGCGCCACCTGTATCGCTATGCCGACTTCAACGCCGGCTGGTACGCGAGCCGCAACGCCGCATTTCAAGCGGCGGTGACGGTGGCCTCAGGCGTGCCGCTCGCACTCGACGGCGACTTGATCCTGCACGATAGCGGTCGACGCGATCGCAAGTCCGGCGCCACCGAGGCCGCGGTGCGTTCGCTGCGCACGCAACTCGGCCTCAGCGACGCCGCGATTCGCCGCGTACTCGAACAGGGCGACCGCTTCGATTTCGAACAATCCGAATTGTACGAGCGCGTCTTCGCCCTGGCCGAGCGGATGGCGGGAAAAACCCTTCCACGCGCCGTGATGCCGCGCATCACCCTGGAAAGTCCGAAGATCACCCGCAAGCTCACCACCGAGTGGTTTGCCACCAAGGTGCAGGAGCGCTATCAGCGCTGCGTAAACAAGGCGTTCTTGCCGGCGAAGTAATAGGGCTCGTGGTCGCTGGCCCTTCGATCGCCGCAGGCGACTCTATACTGAGCCTGTCGAAGTATCAGGGCGAACGGAATTGGGAGTGCTGGTGGTTCAGAGCGAAAGTCCGTTCGCCCTGAGGTATCGAAGGGCGCGCAAGCATGCCACTTGCGCTGGCGCGACCGCATCAGCGCGTTCGAACGATCACCTCGACGCGTCGGTACTTCTGCTTGTTTTCCGGCGTGCCGTTGGGCCGGCACCACAGCGCCGTTCTTTCAATCGTTGTTCCAGCGAAACCCGAAGCGCCGCTCGCGCAGGCCAGTGGTCCACCCCAAGGCGAGTGCAATACCGAAGCCAGCGAGCAGCAGCGGCAACAGCCACTGTGCCCAGGAATTGATTCGCGCGTTCTCGGGCTCGTTTTCGATGTACAAGACTGGAAGGCGCGTTCCAGTTTTTGGAGCGAACGAGGCGCTGGTCCAGATAGAGGAGCGGAATCTCCGCTTCTCGGACGATAATGCAGAGTCGCCTGAACCTGGGACCTCAGAACACCCGAAGTGCGGCTCGGCCCGCGAGCGCGAACAAGATCAGCGATGAAACCGAAAACACGGCAAAGCGCAGGGTGATGATGTTCACCAGCACCTGTACCAGCGAGTGCACCACACGCGACGCGACGTAGGCCCAAGCCAGCCACACGCTCGCCAACGACGCGTCACCCAGCGTCGCCAGGCTCAGCGCGACCGCGTAAAACAGCGTCGGCTGCTCCATCAGATGGTTGTAGTTGTCGGCCTTCCAGCGCACGACCGCCGGCAGCGTGCTCATCTGCACACCGTTCGGCGCCATCGGATCGAGCCTCATCCGCGCTTTCACAATCGCCGGAATGCGCGTGGCATACATCCAGGCCCAGATCAGCGCCGACCACAGGACCAGGGCGATCACGGGCGCGAGCATCGGAGTGTTGGGATTCATGGTTGTCTAGTCAGTAGAAGGAATGCATCCGAAGCGGCCACAAAGGACTCAACCGCGCACCCTTCGAGTAGGCCGGTCGCCCGCCCGCCAGCGCAAGAGTGAAATCCGTCGCATCGCGTGTCGTATGCGCCGGAACGGAGCTTCTGATTGGCGGTGACACGAAAGTCGGACATTTCTTCACGTCCGCGAGCATCAAGCCATCGGCAATGCCTGTGTAGCGCGCGTCATTTCATCGTGCAGTTCCCGGATGCGGTCCGCTTCAGCGTTCACCGCGCCAATGCCGAATGTCGCAACGTAACGACACGCGGAGTACCCCGCTGCGCGGCGCTCGTACTCGGCTATCCACTGCTCGCGGCGAGGCAGGTGCTCGGGTTTGATCGGCCACACGCCCGGGCGTGGCGCCAGATGTGCGGTCATGCCGACACGCCAGGGCTTGCCGCTAAGCCGCGCACGAAAGCAATGCTGGTTCTCGCACATGCGGGCGTAGACCTTGTCGGCACCGATCGCCTCGAAGAACTCCCTCACAGCGGCTTCGGTCGGATCGAACAAGCGGTGCAACGCCAGCAATCGAAGACCGGCCGGCGTGCGATACATCCTCACGCGCCAGTCCGGATGCGACGCCATGAAGCGATCAACCTTCGCGCGCGCCCGTGGCTCGGGTGCACCCGCTGTTCGTTCTCGTGCAGCGGTCAAGAACTTCGATAACGCATGGCCGGCGAGCCCGACGACGACGCCCATCAGCACCGCCACCGTCCAGTCGTACCAATAGCCACCCGCGCAGATCGCGGCGACCACCAATGTGACCCTGACGGCGGCAGGGAGCACCGGCTTCCGGATCGAAAAATCGACATCCGCGAACAGCACCTCCGGCACATTGAGGCAGCGCGCGCCGTAAATATTGCGCGTGATCACAGCGGTGCCATGGCGTTCCAGCACCTCCTCGCGGATAGGCAAGCCTTCGGCGCCGTTGTAGGCAAGCTTGTGATCGCGTCGTCTGATGTCCTCGCCGGCCAGAAACCGCGCCAGGGCCTCGGCGACACGCGCGTCGGCCATGAATTGCGCGTCCACCTGGCTCGTGTCCGACCAACCGAAGCGGTGAATCGTGACCTGCTTGTTCGGCGCGCGATGCTGCGCCCGTCCTTCCGCCCAGTATTCGGGGACGATCATGCTGCCGCCCCGCAACGTGTCCTACCAGACCAGATCATCCGGCACCTTGAACTGGCGGTAGTAGTCGTCGTCGGAGGCATCCGACGCCGGCGGCGGCGTGCGCCGGTGGTCGAGCGCGATCATTGAGGCATCGCGCGCTTCAACTTTCTCGGCGGCCGCGCGCGGGATGATCGCGTAGCTGGAGTCGTGACGCGCAATGACCAGGCTGCCGCTGGCCAACTGCCGGCGCACGCCATCGGTGACCAGCACGCTGTGGATCACACCGCCGTGGGTGAAGCGGTAATCGATTTCGCCGTCGGGCTTCAGCTTGTTCAGCTCGACGATCTGCCGCACCTGGGCGCGCAGTTCCAGGGCGCGCGCATGCGTATTGCGTTCGGACGATAGCGCACGGTCGCGTTCCACCTTTTCCAACCGCACGCGCTCGGCGTCGCCGTGGTCAGTGCTGGGCGCCGGCGCGGACTTGGCATTGCGTTGCTTGGCCTGTTCGCGCGCCACCTGATCGAGCTTGGACTTCTTCGCCAAACCGGCTTTCAGTAGTTGTTCCTGCAGGGGACTGCGAATGGTGGCCATGTTGAGATGCTTAAATAGCGATGATCCGTGCGAGAACGAAGGCAGCATGCCGGCGATGAAACTGCTCTGCCCGGGTTTTCGCAGTAGTTGAAGCCGAGTTCCTTGTCGATGATCATCCTGTCAGTCGTATCTTCCTACCGCCGGAAAATGCACATACCCACCCCCCGTTTGCGCCTGTACGCCCATCCATTCTCATCCTACAGCCAGAAAGCGCTGATTGCGTTGTACGAAAACCAGACGCCGTTCGACTACCGCAACCTGGAGGACGCGCAAGCCAATGCCGAACTAACGGCATTGTGGCCGATGCGGCGTTTTCCGGTGCTGGTCGACGGCGACCGCACGGTGATCGAAGCGACCTGCGTCATCGAATACCTGGACCTGCACTATCCCGGTCCGGTGAAGCTGATCCCTGAGGATCGCGACGTCGCGCTCGAGGTGCGGATGCTGGACCGCTTCTTCGACAACTACGTTTCCACGCCACAACAAAAGGTGGTGTTTGATCGCATGTGCCCCGAAGCCGACCGCGATCCCCACGGTGTCCGCCAAGCCCGCGGCATGCTCGAGACCGCTTACGTCTGGCTGGACGCACGCATGACCACGCGCGAATGGGCGGTCGGTCCGACCTTCACCCTCGCCGACTGCGCCGCCGCACCCTTCCTGTTCTACGCCGACTGGACGCACCCGATCGATGCGCGCTTCGCCCATGTCCGCGCGTATCGCGAACGGCTGCTGGCGCGGCCTTCGTTCAAACATTGCGTGGACGAGGCGCGGCCGTATCGCGCGTATTTTCCATTGGGGGCGCCCGATCGGGATTGAGACTTGTCCTTCGGCCATTGCGCGCCTATTTCCCGTGCCATGGAATAAGGCGCGTTGCACCCGCGTTTGCTGCGGGCATGAACCGATCCACCTTATCCAGGAGAAGCGATATGGTCAGCAAGAATACGCTATGCCTTTGGTTTGACGGCACCGCGCTCGATGCCGCGGCGTTTTACGCCAAGACGTTTCCGGATAGCGAGGTGGGTGCGGTGTTTCGCGCACCAAGCGACTTCCCAGACGGCAAGCAGGGCGACATCCTGACCGTCGAATTCACCGTGCTCGGCATCCCCTGTTTCGGCCTCAACGGTGGGCCGGCTTTCGCGCACTCCGAGGCGTTCTCGTTCCAGGTCGCGACCGATGACCAGGCCGAAACGGACCGCTTGTGGAACGCGATCGTCGACAACGGCGGCGAGGAAAGCGCATGCGGCTGGTGCAAGGACAAGTGGGGGCTGTCGTGGCAGATCACGCCACGCGCGCTGACCGCGGCAATTACCGATCCCGACCGCGCGGCGGCCAAGCGTGCGTTCGACGCCATGATGGAAATGCGGAAGATCGATATCGGCGCGATCGAGGCGGCGCGGAAGGGCTGATATCTCAAAGAAGTCAGGCGTTGAAGCCTGGGTAAGGCCGGAGAAAGTGGGGTGCCTCAGCGCGAGTTGCCCCGTGCTCTCACAACCGATAATCGCACTGCCCCGCACCATCACGCTCCGGCCACACCGGACACAACGCCTCCACCACTTCCATCAAGTCGATCCAGGCCTCTATTGGGTACTGGGGCACGGGCAGCACGGAGTGCCAGCCGGCCACGACGGTGAGCGGGGCTTCGGTCGGCGGTGCACCGTTGTCAGCGTCGGTCGGTGAGGAGGTCATCGAGCAGGGATTCGCGGTCGAAGATCGCAAAGTAGCGGCGGATCTCTTGCATGTCGAGCTGATCGGCATTCACGCGCAGCAGGTTGCGGATGTCTTCCAGGTCCTGGACGCGACGCGGATCGTTCACATAGCCCTGCAACTTGAAGCCGATCAGGCCTTCGGCGCTGACCACGCGCAGGCGGCCTAGCGCGCTGTCGCGATGGTCGGCTTCGAGCAAGAGGCGGCGGGCTTCGGGGCGATGTGCGTAGAGAAAATCCAGGCCTTCGTCGCCGCGCAGGTAGTTCGCCGCGTCGGGGCTGCGGTGCACGCAGCGGTAGCCGAGCCGGATCACCATATCGTGTACGCGGTCAGCGTCGTGGGCATCGACCAGGAAGTCGACGTCGCGCGTCGCGCGCACCACCTTGTGCGCGGCGAGTGCGAGACCCCCGATGAGCGCGTGCGGCAACGCGAGTTCGGCGAAGGCCGCGACGGCCTCGCGGATCTGATCGGCGAGGCGTGACATCGTCACTTGTTGCGGCGGTATTCGCCGCCGACGTCATGGAGGGCATGGCTGGTCTGCCCCCGCAAATGCGCCTTCACCGCTTCCATCAGAATGTCGATGATCAACTAGACCGAGGCGTTGGTGGTTCGTTGGGCACGCGCGCTCGCAACGCCAAGCGCTCGGGCGACAAGGCGCCGCTCTGGTAGGCCAGCTCTATCATTTCCTCGAAGAAATCGATTTTTGCTGCTGTGCTGAGTCCCATCCACGCGCGAAGGTGCTCGCGCTCGGCGTCCTCAAAGGTGCAGCTTGGCACCTGTTCAAGATTGGCTGTCATCGGTATCGGCCTGTTTCGCATCACGAATCTGCTGCAGCTTATCAATGTCCTCCAGATCGCGTGGCCGCCCGGCCAGTCGCTTCATCTCTATCAGATGGTCAATGGAAGCCACCGGCACCGGCAATTCACCCAGGTCCTTGATGACCGCATTTTCCAGCAGGCGGCTAAAGGCAATGGGTTCGTTCATGAAAACATCAACCGACCGCAACGGATTGGCCGGGTCCCACAATGGGAACACGAGCATGTTGCGTGTATTGATCCACTCCGCGCGCCTGTCAGCGTCGGCGAAGTCTTCCAGTGCCACCGGCAACCTTGGCCGCAGCCCGATGGATGCTAGCGCGACCATGCCGCGCCGGGCGTTTTCGGGCGACAAGCCAAGGGCCAGATCAAGATCGGCGGTTGCTCGCAGGTAGCCGTGCAGGATGACGGCGAGCCCGCCGACGACGACGTAATCCACCTCTGCGCCGTTGAGGGCACCGAATATCTCGCGGACGTTGAAGGCCATTGTCGGGGCCGGCTACATATTGCGCCGGTATTCGCCGCCCACGTCGTAGAGCGCGTGGCTGATCTGGCCGAGGCTGTGGGTTTTTACGGCTTCCATCAGCGAGGCGAAAACGTTCTGGCGGTTGCGGGCGGTGGATTGGAGGTAGGCGAGGCCTGATCCTGAGCGAGCAACACCATCCTCACCCCTACCCTCCCCTTGAAGGGGAGGGAGATGAGCGGTGTTGCGGAGTTGCTGGTAGCGCAGCACGTTGTCGATTTGCTGGCCCTTCTCGGCTTCGGTGGAACGGATCAACTCGATCTCGGTGACGATGTCGCCGCCGTGTTCGCGGGGCAAGAAGGTATTGACGCCGACCAGCGGCAGGCTGCCATCGTGTTTCTTGTGCTCGTAGTACATCGATTCTTCCTGGATTTTTCCGCGCTGGTACATGGTGTCCATGGCGCCGAGCACGCCGCCGCGCTCACTGATCGCTTCGAATTCCTTGTAGACCGCTTCCTCGACGATGTCGGTGAGCTTGTCGACGATGAAGCTGCCCTGCCAGGGGTTCTCGCAGAAATTCAGACCCAGTTCCTTGTTGATGATCATCTGGATCGCGACCGC
>JBKJTK010000407.1:0-2864 GCA_046590875.1 Chiayiivirga sp. | reverse complement strand
GGGACGAAGCGGCGAAAGCGGCAAGATCCTGTATTGCTCTTTCTGCGGCAAGAGCCAGCATGAGGTCCGCAAGCTGATCGCGGGTCCGAGCGTGTTCATCTGCGATGAATGCGTCGAACTGTGCAACGACATCATCCGCGAGGAACTGGAAGAGAAATCGCAGTCCGCGCGCAGCTCGTTGCCCAAGCCGCGCGAAATCCTCGACGTGCTTGATCAGTACGTTATCGGCCAGTTGCGCGCCAAGCGCACGCTCGCGGTGGCGGTGTACAACCATTACAAGCGCATCGAAAGCCGGCAGAAGGCCGACGATGTGGAACTTGCCAAGTCCAACATCCTGCTGGTGGGCCCGACCGGCTCGGGCAAGACCCTGCTGGCGGAAACGCTCGCCCGGCTGCTCAATGTTCCCTTCACCATCGCCGATGCGACCACGCTGACTGAAGCCGGTTACGTGGGCGAGGATGTCGAGAACATCATCCAGAAGCTGCTGCAGAAATGCGAATACGACGTCGAAAAGGCGCAGACGGGTATCGTCTATATCGATGAAATCGACAAGATTTCGCGCAAGAGCGAGAACCCCTCGATCACCCGCGATGTCTCCGGCGAAGGCGTGCAGCAGGCGCTGCTGAAGCTGATCGAGGGCACCGTCGCCAGCGTGCCGCCGCAAGGGGGACGCAAGCACCCGCAGCAGGAATTCCTGCAGGTCGACACTCGCAATATCCTGTTCATCTGCGGCGGCGCTTTCGCCGGGCTGGACAAGATCATCCAGCAGCGTTCGGTCGACGCCGGTGGCATCGGCTTCAGCGCCGAGGTGCGCAGCAAGAAGCAGAAGGTCAACATTGGCAAGCTGCTCGCCGACTGCGAACCGGAAGACTTGATCAAATTCGGTCTAATCCCCGAATTTGTCGGACGCCTGCCGGTACTGGCGACGCTGGAAGAACTTGATGAACCGGCGCTGGTGAAAATCCTCACCGAGCCCAAGAACGCGATCACCAAACAGTTCAAGAAGCTGTTCGAGATGGAAGGCGCCGAGCTTGAATTCCGCCCTGATGCCTTGCATGCGGTAGCGAGCAAGGCGCTCAAGCGCAAGACCGGCGCGCGCGGCCTGCGCACCATCCTGGAGCAGGTCTTGCTCGACACCATGTACGAGCTGCCGTCTCTGGAAAACGTCACCAAGGTCGTGGTGGACGAGGCCGTGATCAACAACCAGGCCGATCCCTATCTGATCTACCAGGGCAATCCGGCGGCTCCGGCGAAGGCCGCGTCGGAATAAACTGAGTACTTATTGATCGGGCGGAAAATCTCCGCTTGATCAGTTGCTTGCGCGTGTTCTCCGCGCAATCTCTTGTCGTCACCGGGAGCCGGGTGCATGCTCACCCTTGCGGGGCGAGTGCGCGCCCCAACCTAGTGGACATTCCGGCGAAGCGTTGCTTCCGCCGGCCCGACATGGAGAGCGTCAATGTCTGAAATCCCAGCTGTCCGCATCGAGATGCCGGTCCTGCCGCTGCGCGATGTGGTGGTTTACCCGCACATGGTCATTCCGTTGTTCGTCGGACGCGAGAAATCGATCCGCGCCCTCGACGCCGCGATGGAAGCCGACAAGCAGATTCTGCTGGTCGCGCAGAAGAGTCCCGAGATCGACGATCCGGAAGCCGGCGACATGTATGAGGTCGGCACCGTCGCGCAGGTGTTGCAGTTGCTGAAATTGCCCGACGGCACGATCAAGGTGCTGGTTGAAGGCGTATCACGAGCCACCATCGACGGTTACGTCGATCGCGATAGCGCGCTCATGGCGCGCGGTACGGTCGTCGAGGCCACGTTCGAGCGCGAGGAACGCGAACTCGAGGTCACGGTGCGCTCGCTGATGTCGCTGTTCGAGCAGTACGTGAAGATGAATCGCAAGATTCCGCCGGAACTGCTGTCGACCCTCTCCGGTATCGAGGACCCGAGCCGATTGGCGGATACGATCGCCGCGCACTTGTCGATCCGTCTGGCTGACAAGCAGAAGTTGCTGGAGGCCATCGAAGTCGGCGCACGCCTGGAAATGCTGATCGGTTTCGTCGACGGCGAGATCGATGTGCAGCAGCTGGAGAAGCGCATCCGTGGCCGCGTGAAATCGCAGATGGAGAAAAGCCAGCGCGAGTATTACCTCAACGAACAGATGAAGGCGATCCAGAAGGAGCTCGGCGAAGTCGACGACGCCCCGAACGAACTGGAGGAGCTGACCAAGAAGATCGCCGCGGCCGGCATGCCAAAGCCGGTGGAAACCAAGGCCAAGGCCGAGCTCAACAAGCTCAAACAGATGTCGCCGATGTCGGCCGAGGCCACGGTCGTTCGCAACTACCTGGACTGGCTCGTTGGCGTGCCGTGGAAGAAGCGCAGCAAGATCCGCAAGGACCTCAAGGCCGCGCAGGACGTGCTCGATGCCGACCACTACGGGTTGGAGAAGGTCAAGGAACGCATCCTCGAATATCTTGCGGTGCAGTCACGCGTGCAGAAGATGAAAGGCGCGATCCTGTGCCTGGTCGGGCCGCCGGGCGTGGGCAAGACATCGCTGGGGCAGTCGATCGCCAAGGCCACCAATCGCAAGTTCGTGCGCCTGTCGCTGGGCGGCGTGCGCGACGAGGCCGAAATCCGCGGTCACCGCCGCACGTATGTCGGATCGATGCCCGGACGCATCGTGCAGAACCTCAACAAGGCCGGCGCCAAGAACCCGCTGTTCATGCTCGACGAAATCGACAAGATGTCGATGGATTTCCGCGGCGATCCCTCCTCGGCGCTGCTGGAAGTGCTCGACCCCGAACAGAACAACACCTTCAACGACCATTACCTGGAGGTCGACCTCGACCTGTCGGAAGTGATGTTCG
>JBKJTK010000533.1:0-7690 GCA_046590875.1 Chiayiivirga sp. | reverse complement strand
GACCGGACAACTCGAGGAACAGTCGCTCACTGCACACGTCGATTCTCGGAAACTACACGCTAACAGTTTTCGCGATTTGTTTGAATGATTCTTGTGGGTCGAGGCTGTGTGAAAACTCCAGGCACTTGGCGAACATCGCCGCGTACGTGAACTTCGAGACCGGTCGCGTGTTCTGGAGCGCCCAAGAATGCCCGTACGCGGGCAGTTTTCAACACCTATTGATCAGTCGCAATTTTCGAAGGGAGTTTTCACACAGCCTCGGTCGGAATCGGAGATGGTCAGCACCAGCGCGGTGATCAGCTCAGGGAGGAACGGCGATCAAGGCGGGCCAGCACCTGCACTGAGGAGAATTGAGGGTCGCCCTTCCCTACCCGCGATAAACCTGCCTAATCATCTGTGATTGTGACCTGGCCGCGACACGGAGCCGTCGGCCCTCCGAGCGCAGCGGCGCCAAATCACAGCGACGATGCCGGCGACCCAAGGGTTGCAGTAGATTGTCTCCACACTGCGACTCGTTTCCGACAACTCGGCGGCCGAGCGAACTCAGCGAGCCAGCGAAGCGATTGAGCAAGCTGCTAAACACATGTAGCGAAAGATGCTGAGAGCACTGCCGAGCAATCGTCTCAGAATGACCCAGGAGACGGGTGCCCCTAATGGCGGCGAAATCGCAGTCGACGTTCCCGGTCATCGACAGGGCGGCGATGGGCTGGATGACGATGGTCGCGCGATCCATTTGCCCAGACATCGGCACCGCACCGCTCGGAGAAACACTGTTTTCGTGTGCAAGTACCGGCGCGATTACGCCCAGTACAGTGGGTATCACAACAGCGCGAGCGGCCGATTTGAATCCATTGCTTCGCTAGTTTTTCGAAAGTGTTGACATGGTGGATCTCCTGTCGGGGCGTGAGAGATGACATCGGTATGCCACCGGCCTTACGCGCCGCGACTGGCTAGCACTTCGTTCTCCGCGACATCTCACGATGCATGTTGCAGATCCAGCACAGCCGGGTCTGTGCTGAAGCGAACGGTCGGCACGCGCCTTCACTTCGTCTGCACGTTCGCAAAATGAATGGGGCCCTTCTGTGAAGTTCTAGTGGTGGTAAGCACACGGACCCTACACGTCCGCTTGTGTCCAATTCGAATCGGGAAAGGTCTGCGACTCACACGGGACATCCGCATAGGGCGCCCGGATCCGATTCACTTATCTCACGGAGTTACCCCCATGAAACGCTTACCGCTTTCCACTTGCATCGGCGCCGCTCTGCTTGTCCTCACGGCATCGACGGCATTGGCTTCCAGCCATCGCGAAGGGCTGGCGATTGCCGCAACCCCACAGGTCGATAACACCGACGTGTACGCGTTCAACAGCTACGAAACGGGTCGCCAAAATTTCGTCACTCTGATTGCCAACTTCCTTCCGTTCCAGGATCCGGGCGGCGGCCCCCATTTCTACCCGTTGGACGATGAAGCGATGTACAGCATCAACGTCGACAACGACGGCGATGCGAAAGCGGATATCTCGTTCGATGTCACCTTTCAGCACGCCCTTAAGGGCATCGCGCTTAACGTCGGTGGTCAATCGGTGCCAATCCCGATTCTGAACCCTGGACCGATCGGACCGAATCTCGGCGACACCGCCTCACTCGATCGCGTTGAGACATATGAGGTCAGCGTACGGCGCGAGGGCGTGAATAACCCCGAACCGATTCGTACCAGCACCGGTAGTTCGCAAACCAGGTTCGTCAAACCCGTCGATAACATCGGCAACAAGAGCATTCCGAACTACCAGGCTTACGCCAACCAGCACATCCACGCCCTCAACATTCCCGGCTGTGCGACCGGCGGCCGGATTTTCGTTGGCCAGCGCAAGGAAGGCTTTGTAGTCAACATTGGCGAGATTTTCGATCTGGTGAATCTCAACCCGCTCGGCGCGGTCAACGCAAAGCCAAATTCCCTGCGCAACAAGAACATCACCAGCATCGCGCTTGAAGTTCCGAAAACCTGCCTCACGGCGGGCAGCGACCCAGTCATTGGCGTGTGGTCCACCGCCAGCAAATTCCGGGTCGCTCTGGTTCGCTCAAATGGAAGGAGTGGGGGCTTCGGTCGCGGGGTTTTCCAGGTCTCGCGCCTCGGCAACCCGCTGGTCAACGAGGTGGTGATCGGCAATCCGGACAAGGATATTTTCAACGGCAGCGAACCTAAGGACGATGCGCAATTCGCGAAGTACGTCACCAACCCGGTGCTGCCGGAGTTGATCGAAGTGTTGTTCCCGGTCCGTGCACCGAACCTGTTTCCCCGCACGGATCTGGTCAGCGTATTTCTGACCGGTGTCCCGGGCCTCAACAAACCAGCCAACGTTGTTCCCTCGGAGATGATGCGCTTGAATACGACGACGCCGGCGCTACCCGCGGCATCGCAGAATCCGTTGGGCGTGATCGGTGGTGATACCGCGGGCTACCCGAACGGGCGCCGACCGGGCGACGATGTGGTGGACATCTCGTTACGCGTGGCAATGGGTGCCTTGTTGACTGCGACGCAGGCACCGGACGGACAGTTGCCGTACACCGACCAAGCCTTTGTCGATGCGGGCATGTTCGACCAGACGTTCCCGTACTTGCGGACGCCGTTGCCGGGCGCTCCGTTCGAAGCCTCCATGGAGCCGAACGCGAACCCCTGACCTTCGGTCTGGAAGTTCGTCGAGGGTGATTGCGGAGTCGAGCTTGCTCGGCTCCGTTTTCATTTCGCGCATTGGAAGACGAAAGTGGTGGCGTAACGGGCCTGGCGCCTTTCTGCATCAGCGTTTATCGACACACGCGCCGATGCCGGCGTCGCTCCAGAGAAAGGTCGTGGTCGCCCACCAACTGCGCCAGTCGACCAACGGCTCGGCAGATTTCTGCATGTGCGTCGCTCTCAGTACCCATTCGCCTGGCGCGCGCTTGAACGTCACGAGCCCCTGCGCATCCGTGACATGACCTTCGACCGACTGGGCTCGGGCGTCGCCACGATCCACCCATAGTCCGGCGAGCGGCTCCCCCTTGAAGGATGCACGCACCACCAGGTGCGACGGGTCGGCACTTACCAGACTCAGCTCCAGCGGTAGGCCGAGCGGACAATCGATCAACGCGGCGTCACCGACACCGATCAAGGTCTTCAACGAGCGCGAATAATGTTCGCGCACCGGTTCTTCGTCCGTCGCATCGGAGGATTTCGCCTTGCGACGCTGCTCGAGCACGTGGCCGAGATGTTCCTCGCGTAGATAGTCATCGAACTTGTCGGAGGGCAGTTCGCTGAGTGAAGGCTTGCTGACGTAGGCGATCGTCCAGCGCCCGGATGTTTCAATCCTTAGATCGATCGCTTGCTTCGGCACGACCAGATCCACATTGCGCGATCCCTTCGGCGAGGCAACCCACAGCCTTTCCACGCGCTGCGGGTCGACCCACAGCGCTTCGATCTTGCCGCGTTCGCCGATCGTCAGCCCTACTTTCACAATCTGATTCGGTTTTGCTCGTGGCGGCTCGGATCGCAGCCAGACATCGTGCGCGTGCAGCATCCCGCAAGGGAGCAACACGGTGAGCAACAAACTCAATGCTTTCATGCTTGCTCCGAGGGCCGCGGTCCGGTGATTGTGCACCCTCTCCGGTGCGACAACGCAAAAAAAAGGACCCGCGGGTACGGATTGCTGGTAGCAACGGGTCCAGGTCTGGATTCGCGCGTCCAGCCATTATTTCTGGGGGAAGAAGACGATAGCGCCTCGGGGCGATGCTAGATGCATCTACGTGTTTGATGTCGTGGTCGCGCCTGTCGAGTACGTTGACGATGTCGATGCGCTGTCGCCGCGGGTACCGGAAGCGCGGCCCGTGCATACGGCCTCGTAGGCGCACGCTCGGCGTGCGCGATTGGTCGAGAACGTTGGCCCGCCACACCAAGACGCCGCGGCAGGTGGCAGACTCCCAGCTCTTTCTCCAGGGAGAATGACATGTCGCAGATTCGCGCCGGCCTCCTCGAGGAGGCACGTCCGCCGATGGGCCAGTGGGCCTTCGTGGATCCGGGCTTTGCCCGGGACAAGCGAAGCTGCGCACTCTTGGTCGACAGCGGCGAGCCCGCGTTGCACACGTTCGCGGAGCTTCAGGCCGCGCTCGTCTCACTGGCGCGGGAGGCGGGACCGCCGCTTCATCTCGTGATTGAGGCGCCCTTGTCCGTCGCCTTCGGACCGAACGGCAATCCCGTAGGGCGTCGCGTCGAGCGGCGCGACGGCGCTCACCGTTACTGGTATGAAGGCCTCGGGTGCAACGTGATCGTTTCTGCGACCTACCTTTTGCGCGCCATGACCATGGCAGGTCCGACGCGGGAGATACGCTTGTTCGAGGGACTTGCCTCGTTCAAACGGAAGGGACTGAGGTCATCGCACGCCGCCGATGTCCTGCTTCTTCGGCAAGTGATCCGGGGCGACCTCGCTGCGGGACAGATCGTCGCCCCCGAAGCGCTTGCGGCCGCCCCTGAGGATTCCGTTTGCTCTGCCTTCGCCGTCGCGGGCATGGACTACGGCGTTCCGCCGGTGGTGGTCGTTGCCAGCGCGCTTGATGACGCCATTTCGCACTGACATCGTGGGCTGCGGAAACCGCTCGTGGCCGGCCTACCCGACACCGATCGCGGCAAGGTCCAGGACAGAATCAGGTTGGTCGGAGACAGGGCGGTCAGGGAGTCGGCGGTTTATTGCGGTCTGATTCGTCGGGCTGCGAGGTGATCAGACGCCACGCGACGTTCTCCCCGGCCCGCATGGGAACGATCGCTTCCTGCCCCTCGCCGAACTGCAGCGGCACCTGCCAGCTCGACTGTTGCAGGGTGATCCGGTCGTGATTGCGCGGCAGCTTGTAGAAATCCGCGCCGTGAAAACTGGCAAATGCCTCTAACTGGTCGAGCGCGCCGGCCTGCTCGAACGCTTCGGCATACAACTCGATGGCCGCGTGCGCGGTGTAGATGCCGGCGCAGCCGCAGGCAGACTCCTTGGCGTGTTTCGGGTGCGGCGCGCTGTCGGTGCCGAGGAAGAATTTGGGGTTGCCGCTGGTGGCTGCTGCAACCAGTGCCTGGCGGTGCTCCTCGCGCTTGAGCACCGGCAGGCAGTAGTGGTGCGGGCGCAGGCCACCGCTGAACAGGGCATTGCGGTTGAGCAGCAGGTGGTGCGCGGTGATGGTTGCGGCGACGCGGGAAGGCGCCTGTGTCACGAAATCCGCCGCGTGCCGGGTCGTGATGTGTTCAAACACCACGCGTAGCCGTGAGTGGCGTTCCAGAAGAGGAATGAGCTGCCGATCAATGAACACCCGCTCGCGATCGAACACGTCCACCGACGGATCGGTCTCTTCACCATGCACCAGTAGCGGCAAACCCTGTTCTTCCATCGCGGCCAGGACCGCGTCGCAGCGGCGGATGTCGGTGACTCCCGATTCCGAGTTCGTCGTGGCGCCTGCGGGATACCACTTCACGCCGTGCACCCGCCCGCTGGCCTTGGCGGCAGCGATCTCCGCTGGCGGGGTGCTGTCCGTCAGGTAGAGCGTCATCAATGGCTCGAAACGCAAGCCCGCGGGCACGCAGGAAATGATCCGCTGTCGGTAGGCCAGTGCCTGCGCCGTCGTTGTCACCGGCGGGACGAGATTGGGCATCACGATCGCGCGGGCAAAGCGTCGCGCCAGGTCGGGAACCACGCGCGCCAGCATCGCGCCATCGCGCAGGTGAACATGCCAATCGTCGGGTTGCGTCAGGACAATGCTGCGGTCCCCGCGTCCCTCGTTGAGCCCCTCGCGCTGGGTCACGCCTCACCTCCGAGTCCCGCTTCTGACGGATCCAATTCTGTGCTGCTCGCTCCCCGAAGGGACGCGTAGTGCGAGGGTTTCCCGCCCGGCCAGCGGACCGCGACAATGCCGGTGGACGTCACCGCCACGCCCAGCACACGAGCACCACCCGCACGGTAGTTTCGCCCGCGCGCAGAGTCCGGATCTTCGTTGACGACAAATCCACTATCGTGGATTCAATGCCCACGAGGCAAGGTGCGCCGCCCCGGCTGAGGTTTTAATGCCCTTCGTCCTGCACGGTAGAATTGCCGGCATGGACATCTTCAAGGTCTTTACCCTCGAATCCGCGCATCGGCTGCCGAATGTGCCGCCGGGACACAAGTGTGCGCGTCTGCATGGCCATTCTTTCCGGATCGAACTGCAGGTGCGCGGGGAACCCGGGGCGGACAGCGGGTGGGTGATGGACTTCGCCGACATCAAGGCGGCCTTCCAGCCGCTGTACGACCAGCTCGATCACCAGTATCTCAACGAGATTCCCGGACTGGAGAATCCGACCAGCGAACGTTTAGCGGTCTGGATCTGGGTACGGCTGAAGCCGGTATTGCCGGCGTTGTCCGAGGTGGTAGTGCACGAAACCTGCACCTCCGGCAGTCGTTACCGCGGCCCCGGCGCCGCGTGAATTGGTGCGTCGCAGAAATCCGGCGTCGATAGACCTAATTGTTTAATTTCATGTATTAGGGTCGTTTCTGACCCGTGGCTGTCTGCAGTCGGGTCGAATATGTTGCAGTGCAACATCGCATTTGCTAGGATTCCCCTTGCAGACTCCCACCTTCCTCCGAGGCAACGACCATGTTCGAACAATTCAACACCCAGTTCGTCAATGCGACCAAGCAGTTCGCCGACTCGGCCCTGAAGGCCAACAGCCTGGCATTCCAGAATTTCGAGCGCGCCGTCGGCGTGCAGCTCAAGACGTTTGAAAGCGGCGTCAGCGCGACCGTTGCCTTCCTCGGCGAAGCCGCCGAAGTGCGCGATCTCGAAGGCGTGAAGACGATCTGGCCGAAGGGCGCGGCCCTGGTCAAGGATTCCAGCGAGCAGTTCTACAACGCCGGCCAGGAAGTGTTTGGCCAGACGCTCAAGACCAACGAAGCGATCGGTCAGCTTTACCGCGCGCAGTTTGAAGCCGCCAACGAAGGCGTCGCCTCGAACGCCGCCGCGGTTGCTGCAACCGTCACCAAGGCGACCAAGTCGAAATAAGCTTCTTGCTTCACCGCCTCGTGCGGTGACGCCTTCGCGCCACCCTCCCGGCGCGCAGGCACTCAAGCCGACGGGTCTGACGACCCGGCGGCTTTTTTATTGGAAAGATCTGCTTCAGGCTGCTATGACGAAAAGCGCCACGCAGCATCCGAACGCCAGCACCCACACCAGGCTCCGCAGCGTCGCCCAACCGGCGAGATAGCAAACGCCGTAACCCAGACGCAGCGCAATGAAGGCGAGCGCGAGGCCATCGATGCGGGTCTGCGTCGCCTGCGCCAGCTGCGCCACGATCACCGCCGCCGCGAACAGCGGAAACGCCTCGAAGCTATTGAGATGGGCCGCATGCGCGCGCGCCGGAAGTCCGGCGAGTCGCGATTGCCATGCGCGAGGATCGCGGTTGTTGTAACGCTCTCCGCTCGCCTTGGAGATCGCGGTGAAAAGATACGGCATCAGTCCCGCCGCAAGTACGCACCAGTAAGCGGTGGTCATGTCGTTACCCTCGTTTGAACAAACGTTTCCACCAGCCGACCTTGGCCTGCTGCAGGGCTGCACGCGCGATGTCTTCGGGTTGCACCTTGCGCAATCTCGCCGCGTTGGCGACCGAACTGATGAGCAGCGCCGGCGCGCCGCGCGCCGGGCGCGTGATGGTC
>JBKJTK010000526.1:0-7961 GCA_046590875.1 Chiayiivirga sp. | reverse complement strand
GCCGCCGCTGGATGCATCGCGCAAGCGGCCGACTTCGTTGCGCGACAGGACATCGAGGCCGCCGCGCGGCGAGATGCGGGCGTTGACGGTGGAGTTGGGCATCGGTTCTTTCGTCTGATTCGCGTATGGACCGGCGAATATGCCACAGACTGGCGTTGATGCCCTCCCCCTGGAGGAGGGCGGGTTTGGGGGAGGATGGACACCGAAGTGAAAATCCACACATCCTCACCCTCCTTCGACGGGCTCAGGACAGGCCAAGCCTCACCTTGAAGGTTAGGGGGAACGCGCTACGCCGGCGGAATTCGAAATTCCTGGTGGCTGTTGAAGCGCGATTCCGGCACGCCGCGATCGATCCAGCGCGCGTCGAAGCCGCGTTCGGACAGCAGGAACGTGGCCGAGGCGCTGCGTCGGCCAGTATCGCAATACACGATTAATGGACGGCTCGCATCCATGCTGCGCGCCTCGCCGCGCAGTCGGCGCAGCGGCAGGTTGACCGCGCCTTCCAGGTGGCCGCGCAAGTATTCTTCCTGCAATCGCACGTCGACCAGGATCGCACCGACCGGCAGCGCGTCGAGGTCGGCCTTGTGCATCATCGGATCGCGCAGCAGGCGAATAAAATCCTGCGCTGCAAGCCGCACCAGCGAGACACGCGATAGTGCACGCACCGTGGCGCTGCGCGGATCGCCAGAAACCAGCGCCTCCTCACCGAAGCCGTTGCCCTGGCCGATACGGTCCAGCTCGCGATCGCCGAGGCCGTTGGGATCCTGCAGCAGGACCTGACACAGGCCATCGGTGACAACGTAGTAATAATCGCCGGCCTCGCCCTGTCGAATGATGGTCTCGCCGGCCGCGAACTCGACCTGCTCCACACTCGCGATGATCTGGGCAATATTCGCCGGCGGAATGCGATGGAAGGCCGGATTGCGCAGCATTGCGCTCATCCAGTCCTGCGATTCGCCCTGCTCGGCCATCTCGCGCACTTCGACCGACCCCGTCTGCGCCCAGGTCAACATCAGGTCCAGGTGCAAGCGGTCGATGAACAATATCTGCGCCGCGCGGGTGCAAGTGGCGGTGACGGTGCGTTTTTCGCCGCTCGACAACGCGTAGCGCGATTCCTCGGTATCCCCTGCCACCAGACGCGCGCCCAGTTCACTCACCAGTTCGACCTCGCCCGACACCAGGTACGCGACGCTCTTGGCAGAATCGCCGCGGTGAAACAGTGCCTGCCCCGGCTGGTAACCCGCGACATAGCTATGCCGCGCCAGTTCGACGCGATCGCTGGGCGAGAGCGAGTGCGTGGGAACGAAGTGGCGGAAGACGCTGAGATTGATCATGCGAAAACGAGTGGCATCACGCGGACGGGTCAGGGTAAGGCGACGGTGCCTGCTTTCAGACGCTTGGCGCGCTGGATGAGGCGTTTGTCGAAGGTTGCGAAACCGACATCGTCCGGCGTCGCGGCCAAATGCAGGGCGTCGGCGAAATCCATACCGTGGGCGAACCAATCCAAGGCTTTTGCGATCTGCTCGGGCGCCTCCAGCGTCACCTGCGGCAGGCGGACGAAACCGCTCAGGCAACTCTGCACGACGCTAGCCTCCAGACCATAGCCGCCGCGCAGCACCCACTCGGTTTCCAACAGCACGGTGCGCGACACGAACACGCGGTTGTCGGCGACCAGCTTGCGCGCCCGAGCCGATTGCCTCACGTCGTCGGCAGCGAGGATGCGGACGATGACGTTGGTGTCAATCGCGAGCACGACGACGCTGAACTTCGTTGACGATGGCCGCGTCCATCGCCTCGATGGAGACGCGCGGACCGGCGTAGTGGGCGCTGCCGAAAACATCGTCCAGGTTCGATGGGGAAAACAGCGGCGCGGGCTTTAGCAGCACGCCTTCCGGCGTTTCCTCGACAATCAGCCGAGTGCCTGCCTCCCAACGCCGTTTGCGTCGGATCGCCAACGGCAGGATCAGTTGCCCTTTGGTGGAGAGCGTAGTGGTGTTCTTGCTGGCGTTCGGCACGCGACGACCCGGCGATGTAAGACGAGGGTAAGTCTACGTCGAGGGTGCGTGCCGGGCAAGCTGCAAGGACAACGCGACAGCGGCCGGTCCGCGCTCCGGTTGCTTGTCGCCGCACTCGTTTCGCAGACGAAACGGCCGGCTTGCGCCGGCCGTTCGTTGTTGCAATGCAAAGCGATCAGAACTTGTAGCGGAAGCCCACCTGGAGCGACCACTGCGAGACGCCGTTGGTCTGCTGGTCGGCATCGGTCGGAACGACGAGCGCGGTGGCTTGACCAAACTCGGTGCCAGCGCGGTAGTTGTAGACGTACCTTCCCCGATGGATACCTACCAAGCTGGCCACCGCCTGGTTGGCGTTGAAGCCATAATCGAGGACGTGGCCCCAGTCTTCGTTGATCAGGTTGCCGACGTTCTGGATGTCCAGCCACAGTTCCGAGCGGTGCTCCTTGAAGAAGCCGGGCAGCTCCTGAGTGAAGCGCAGATCGAAGGTGTTGACCCAACCGGCACGGAAGCCGTTTTCCGGAGCATAGGTGCCGGCGTAGGTCTGCAGGTCCGGACGAGCGGCCAAGAAGTTGAAAAAGGCCGTTTCCGCCGCTGGGTTCGGCGTGAACACGCCCGTATTCGACAAGCTTCCGAACAACACATCGCCAGGTCCAGCAGGAACATAGAACAGGTCGTTGAAGGTGCGGCTGTCGCCGTTCGCATCGCCGGCGAAGATGTAGCTGAACGGCCGTCCGCTGCGCCCTTCGTAGAACAGGCCGGCGCTGGTCACATAGTCGCCGAAGAACGAATGTCGCCAGTTCAGTGCGCCGGTGAAACGATTCTTGATCTCGTAGCGTGCGGTGTTGGACAGCTCTTCGTTGGTGCTGAAGTTGTACTGGCTACCAAAGCCGGAACCTGCGGTGGAGCTGGTCAAAGCCCCCACTTCGTCGGCGTTGGTATAGGTGTAGCCCGCCGTCCACGACCAGTCGCTCTCCGTGTTGAACGGTTTGTTCAACAAGAAGGTGAGCTGCTGGCTCTTGCCCTTGTTGGTATTGCTGAGCAAGAAGACGTCGCCGAAGTAGCTGTTGCGGCCAAAGCGGTTATTCGCCGTGGACAGGAAGTTCGGAGCCGCCGGATTCCAGAACAGCGCACGACCATCCGGGCCTAGGTAGCCCGGACCGATGTTCAGGGTGCGGTAGAACAGGCCGTCGTTGACGTCGGTCACCAACAGTTCCGTCGTGGCAACCAAGCCCCACCACGGCAGCTCATGATCGAGCGCCAGGTTGGCCTTCCAGATGGAAGGCAGGTCGAAATCGCTTTCGATGACGTTGACGTTGCGAACGGCAGTACCCGTCGGTGGCACGGTCGGATTCAGACCGTTGGCAGAGAAAGGAACATTCCGGAAATCGGTGATATTCGAATAGTTGATGAAGTTCAGGCCGGTGCTCTGGTAGGAGTTGCTCGTCCACACCTGCGGCGCATCGCCCTGGAACAGGCCGATACCGCCACGCAACTGGGTCGGACGATCCCAATCGAAGGTGTAGTTGAAGCCGAAGCGCGGCTGGATGACGAAGCCGCCGCTGTAGGTGTTGCTATTGTCGAGACCGAAGCCGCCATTCGGACACGTCGACGGGCCGCTACCGTTCCGCACCCGCGCGGTCGCGAAGCAACTATTGAACTCCGGGGACGGATTCGTCTCCGGCCGATCCGCGCGCACGCCAGCGGACAGCGTCAAGTTGGGCGTGGCATACCACGTGTCCTGGATGAAGAGGCCCAGATTCTCGTTGCTGTATTCCGCCGGAATTGAACCCGGGGAAGTCTCCAGACTGACGTCGTAGTCGAAGTACTCGCCGCGTTGGAACGCCTCAGTGCCGTAGAAGCTGTAGTTGCCGTAGGCATCCTGCAGGAAGAAATTGTAGATGTCGTTGTCGCTGAATTCGGCACCGAACTTGACGTCGTGGTCGCCGAGAAACCAGGTGGCCGCGCCGAAATAGTTCCAGGTCTCGGTCAGCAGGGTATTGCCTCCCGAGCTGCGCTCCGTGCCGAGCCGGATAAAGTCGCCCGCAGTGATCTGGTTGGCATTGTTGCCGTCGTCGAAATAGACCTGGATGGTGGGCGCGGTGGTGGGGTTGACGCGGTGGTGGGGTTGACGCGGACGGCCGAGTAGTCGCGGAAGGACGCTTTGAACTCGGTCGAGAAGGTGTCGCTCCAGTCGCTGAACACCTGGCCGACGTAGCTTTCCACCGCCTTCACGTGGTTGTACCAGTTGGAACTCAGTGCCACGGCGCTGGCGTTGGACCCCTCCGGGCGCACTCGCGTTTGCTCCAGATCGCTGTAGCGGAAGTTGGCGCGGTGATCGTCGCTGATGTTCCAGTCAAGCTTCAGTGCCTTCTCTTCGAGCTCGGTGTCGCCATTTCCGACCAGGTCACCGGCGTCGAAGCCATAGCCCGCCGCGATGCGCTGCACTTCCATAATGTCGGCGGCATCGAAGTCGCCGCCTGCCCCCAACGGCGAATTGGAGAGATCGGGAGACGGTTTGCCGCGCGTGTACTTCTCGTAGTTGGCGAAGAAGAACAAGCGATCCTTCAGGATCGGACCGCCGACCGTGGCGCCGTAGGTTTCTTCGTCGGTGAACTCGGTGAAGTCGGCGCCAGTAATCGGGTGCTCGCCGAACCAGTCGGAGTCGCGGGTATAGGCGTAGACCGAACCGTGGAATTCGTTGGTGCCCGACTTGGTAACGGCGTTGACGTTGGCGCCGGCCGCGCCGGAGTAGATCACGTCGTAGTTGGACAGGCTGATGTCGATCGCTTCGATCGTTTCCATCGACGCCGGCTGGCGCTGGGTCGGCAGGTTGTTGCCTTCCAGACCGAAAGTGTCGCTGGCCGACACGCCGTCGATGGTGATCTTGTTGAAACGCGGATTCTGGCCGCCGGCCGAGATCGAGCCGGAGGCCCGGTCGGTGAACGCCACGCGCGGATCCAGGCGCATGTAATCCTGGATGTTGCCGTTGATCGAGGGCAGGCTCTCGATATCCTTGCGCGATACGCTGGTACCGGCGCCCATGCTATCGGGCGAGAAGACCGTCGAGGCCGCGTTGGCGACTACTTCGATGGCTTCCAGCGCCGTGGTGGCGGCAGCGTCGAGATCCACGTTGACCGCCGAGGTTTCACCCAACAGCAGGAACACATTTTCCGAGGCCTCGCCCTGGAAGCCAGTCTTTTGCACCGTCACGGTGTAGGGGCCGCCGACGCGCAGACCGCGCGCGGTGTAGCGACCTTCCGCGTCCGTAGTGGCGCGGCTGGTGGTGCCGGACGGAGTGTGCAAGATGGTGACATCGGCGCCGACAATCGGCGCGCCGTCGGCGGCGGTGATGCGGCCAGCCAGGTTGGCGGAGGTGTTCTGCGCGTACGCCGGAGCGGTCGCAAGCAGGACGGCGAGGGCGCCGGCGAGGCGCGTGACTCGGAACTGTTTCTTCATTGGTTAAATGCCCTGATTTTCCCGACAAGAATTTTTCAGGTTCGCGGCCCTTGCCGTCGAAACCAGACCCTACGGTTCGGACCGAAGTCCGTCCGCATCGATGCTGATCCCCGAACCCGCTGTAACCGGCCGCGCTGACAAGCCCAAGCCCGACACCCGGTTAACCGCAGTTTAACAGCACCGGATGACAGATTTGTAACCCGTCACCGTAGGGTCATGTGGCCGCCGCCGGCGCGACGCCCAGGTACCGGGCGCGCTTGGCCGGCGTGAGCCGATCCAGCGCGATGCGGATCAAACCGTCGACGCAATGCCCGAAGCCAGGATCGACCCCGAAGGCCAGGAATCGCACGCCGTCTGGTTCGCAAATATCGACATATTGGCGATAAAGCGTCGGTATCGCGAGGCTATCGACCGCTAATTTGTCTTTCAGACGGGCCAGACCCTGACGCGGTTCGCTGCCGTGCCGCCGGCCTGCAGCGCCAGCGAGGCGAAAACCTGAAACGGGTTGCGGGCGCGTGCAAATCCGTCCATATGTCAGACCGGGGCAAGGTAGGCCGCCACCCCGTCCAGGAACATCTGTACCGACAAGGTGACCAGCAACATGCCCATCAGGCGTTCGACCGCGGTCAGCACGCGCATCCCGAGCCACTTGTAGAGATAGGTCGAGGAAAACAGGATCACGGCCGTCGCCAGCCAGGCCACGAACAAGGCCAGGCTCCAGTCGACCAATCGCGTCGGGTCGGAGCTGCCCATCAGAATCACCGCGGCCATGCCGGAGGGACCGGCCACCAAGGGAATTGCCATCGGCACGATGAAGGGCTCGCCTTCCGGCAGCTCGCCCAGCAGGCCTTCGGGCGAGGGAAAAATCATCCGGATGCCGATGATGAACAGCACGATGCCGCCGGCGATCGAGACCGATTCCTGCTTGATGTGCATCGCATCCAGGATCGACTTGCCGGCGAACAGGAACAGGAACAGCACGCCGAGTGCGATCAACAGTTCGCGCATCAGCACGATGCGGCGACGCCGGGGTGCCAGCGGCTTGAGCAGGCTGAGGAAGACCGGCACGTTGCCGAGCGGGTCGAGGATGAGGAACAGCAGGATGGCAGCGGAGATAGTCGTCATGGCTCAGGCTTCGATGGCCAGCACGTTGCCGCGTTCGGCACGGCCCGCGGCGCTCAACAGATGGACGCAGGCCGCGGCGTAAATAACCGCCTCCGGAATCCCGCCCGGATTCTCGGCGAAGAACGCGCGACCGCGTAGCGGCGTGCGCATCGGGCCGGGTTGCAGGCCGTGCACGCGCACCACGCCGTTCTCGGTCTCATCGTGCAGCACAGCCATGGCCCCGATCAAACCGTGTTTGGCGACGCCGTAGCCACCCCAGAACGCCTTGCCGACCCGCGCCGGATCGTCGAGCACGAACACCACGGCCGCGTCCGCGCGTTGTCGCAGCAACGGCAATACTGCTTGCGTCAGCAGCAGCGGCGCGGCAAGGTTGACATGCAGCGCGCGCAGCAGATCGATCGCATCGCCGTTCTCGATCGAAGCCAGGCCCTTGAACTCGGCGGCGCAGTGCAGCACGCCGTCTAGGCCGCCGCAGTCGCGCAGTAACGCTGCGGCCAGTTGCGCGTAATCGTCGGGACTCGCGCCTTCCAGATCGAGCGGATAGATCGCCGGTTGCGGCGCGCCGCTGGCCTGGATCGCATCGAAGAGGCGAGCGAGCTTCGGCACGCGCCGACCGAGCAGCACGACGGTGGCTCCGGCCGCCGCGCAGGCATTGGCCGCCGCTTCGCCCAGCGCGCCGGTGGCGCCGGTGATCAGGATCGTCCGTCGCGCCAGCGCATCGGCAGCAGGCCGGAACTCCGACGCGTGCCGCATCAAGCCGCCTTTTGCGCGTCGACCACCATCTTCTGCAACTCGCCCTTGTCGAATAGTTCCATCGCGATATCGCAGCCGCCGATCAATTCGCCGTGGATAAAGAGCTGCGGGAACGTCGGCCAGTTCGAATAGCGCGGCAGGTTGGCGCGGATTTCCGGGTCTTCCAGCACGTTGACGGCATGGAACTCGGCGCCGCAGGTCTTGAGCGCCTGCACCACGCGACTGGAAAAGCCGCACATCGGGAATTGCGGCGTACCTTTCATGAAGAGCACGATGGGGTGGCTTTCGACTTCGGACTGGATGCGATCGAGGATCGGCATGTGAAACTCCTGTGCGGGGCCGGCGGAGGGGCCGCGGCGATAGGCTAGAATTGTAGTTCTTCCCGCGCCTTCCCGCGTCACACCAACCCTTCAGGAGAGCCGACCATGGCGATCGAATTGCCCGCCCTGCCCTACGCCCGCGATGCGCTCGCGCCGCACATCTCGGCCGAGACCGTCGATTTCCATTACGGCAAGCATCACCAGACCTATGTCACCAATCTCAATAATCTGATCAAGGGGACCGAGTTCGAGAACGCCGAGCTCGAGACCATCGTGAAGAAATCCCAGGGCG
>JBKJTK010000348.1:0-3076 GCA_046590875.1 Chiayiivirga sp. | reverse complement strand
GCGATCAAAGGCGTCAGCCGCAGAAAACTGCCGTCGCTCTCGTCGGCTTCCGCCACCAGCCATTCGCCGCCACCCAGGCGCGCATTCGCGCCGGCCGACAGTAGTTGTCCTCCGATCACGAACGTGGGGTCCATGCCGGCCTCGCTCAGCACGCTCGCGACCAGACTGGTGGTCGTGGTCTTGCCGTGTGTGCCTGCAATCGCGATGCCACGGCGGAAGCGCATGAGCTCGGCTAGCATCTCCGCGCGCGGTACGATCGGGATGCGGTGCATGCGCGCGGCGAGCAGCTCGGCGTTGTCGGGCTTGATCGCGCTCGACACCACGACCACATCCGCACCTTCGACGTGCGCGGCGGCATGGCCACGATGCACCCGGGCACCCAACGCGGACAAACGCCGCGTGGTCGCGGATTCGCCCTGATCCGAACCGGACACCGTATAGCCGAGCGTGCATAGCACTTCGGCTATCCCGCTCATGCCCACGCCACCGATGCCGACGAAATGCACGCGGCGGAACGAGGCTGCAATATCGCCACCGGCCTGCAGACGTTTCATGCGCGGGCCTCCGCAAGACAGTGGTCGGCGACGCGCTCGGCCGCGTCGATACGCGCTAGCGCGCGCGCGGCATTCGCCATCTGCAGCAAGCGCGGGCGCGAGGGCAACAGCTCACGCAGCGCTATTCCGATTTGTTGCGGCAAGGCGTCATCCTCACGCGCCAGACGCGCGGCGCCGTTGGCAATCAGGTATTCCGCGTTGCGGCTCTGGTGATCGTCGACGGCGTGCGGATACGGCACCAACACGGCGCCGACACCAGCGGCCGCGAGTTCGGCCAGAGTCAGCGCACCGGCGCGGCACACCACAAGATCGGCCCAGGCATACGCTGCCGCCATGTCATCGATGAAAGCCTCGACGTGTACCGTGATACCGGCCGCCGCATAAGCCTGCTGTGCCTCATCGCGATGGCGCTCGCCGCACTGGTGGCGCACTTCGATCGGCATCTCAATCGCCATCTCGCTGCGCAATGCAGCCAGCGCCTGCGGCATCGCGAGATTCAATGGCCGCGCGCCTTGGCTGCCGCCCAGCACCAGCACGCGCCGCGCACCGGTGCGAGCGGCAAAGCGCTGCTGTGGCGGCGGTAGTGCTGCAATGGCGGGGCGGACCGGGTTGCCGACGGTTTCACCGCAGACCTCCGTCGGGAACGCATCCGGGAATCCGCACAGCACGCGTTGTGCGAGTTTCGCCAGCGCACGATTGGTCATGCCCGGCACGCGATTCTGTTCGTGCACCAGCAACGGGCAGCGCAGCAACCACGCCGCGATTCCGCCAGGACCGGCCGCGAATCCGCCGAGACTCAGCACGCTGCGCGGCTTGCGCATCCGCAGCACCGCAACCGCTTGCCACAACGCCCGCATCAGCCGCAGCGGCGCGAGCAGCAACGACAGCGCGCCACGCCCGCGCAGCGCACTGACTTCGATCGTGTCCAGCGTGATATCCGCCGCCGGCACCAGGCGATTCTCGAGCCCGTGGCGCGAACCCAGCCACACCACCGGCACGCCGCGCGCGCGCAACACCTGTGCGACGGCGAGGCCGGGGAAGATGTGCCCGCCGGTGCCGCCGGCGAGAATCATCACGGGCGCCGCATTTGCATCAAGCGCAGCGTTCATGCGGCACGTCCCAGGGTCGGCTCGATGCGACGCCGCGAGGGGTTGGGCTTGTCGTCGGCGGGCAGCATCAGATCGATCGACTCCACTTCCTCGCTGTCCATCACCACCGCGTTGACGCCGCTGCGAACCCGCGCCACCTGGCGCTGGGCGCGATCGAGCTCGAAGCTCACCCGCAGCAGCAAACCGACCGCGGCACAGGTCATCAGCACGCTGGAACCGCCGGAGGAAATCAGCGGCAGGGTCAGGCCCTTGGTCGGCAGCACGCCGAGATTCACGCCGATCGAGACCAGCGCTTGCAGGCTGATCCAAAGCGCCACGCCGAACGCGCAGTAGCCGGCGAAATGGCGGCCAAGTTCGACCGCGCGCAGACCCAGCACGAAGGCACGCCCAACTAGCAGTGCGAACAGGCCCAGGACTGCGAGAATGCCGACAAAACCGAGCTCCTCTGCGATCACGGAAAAAATGAAATCCGTATGCGCCTCGGGCAGGTAATACAGCTTCTGGATGCTGCCGCCGAGTCCGACCCCGAACCATTCCCCGCGGCCAATGGCGATCAAGGCCTGAGTGAGCTGGAATCCGTCCTTGAATGGATCCGCCCAAGGATCGAGGAACGAGGTAAGACGCCGCACGCGATACGACTCCGACATCGCAGCTAGCCCCAGCATCGGCACCACGAGCAGCGCCGGCGCCACGACGTTCCGGATGCGCACGCCGCCAAGCCAGATCATGCCGCCGACGATGGCGCAGATCAGCACCGCGGAACCGAAGTCCGGCTGCACCAGCAAGATGCCGACCAGTACGGCCGCAACGCCCAGCGGCTTCAGCATTCCCAGCCACTTCTGCTGCACCTGCTCGCGATAGCGCACGAGGTAACTCGCGAGCCACACGATCAGCATCAACTTGACCGCTTCCACCACCTGGAAATTTGAGATCCCGAGGTTGAGCCAGCGACGCGCTCCGTTGACGCTCTTGCCGAGTCCTGGCACGAAGACGGCGAGGAGCAGCACAAAGCACAGCAACAACAGCAGATGGCTGCTTTTTTCCACGTGCTTGAGTTCGATCCGCGCCAGCACCAGCGCGAGCATGATGCCGCCCGCGAGGAACACGACGTGACGGGTGAGGAAATAGAACGGGCCGACGTCCAGGCCTTCGGCGATCGCGATCGAACTCGAGGCCACCATCACCAGGCCGAGCGCGGCGAGCGCGACGGCCGCGGCGAAAATGAAACGGTCGTAACGGCCCTCGATCTCGTCGAGTCTGAAAGCCTGGCGGAGGCGTTCGCCGAGAAAATGCGGGTTCGCCATCAGCGCACCTTCAGGGTCGCGAGACCGATGAGCACGAGCACCACCGAGATGATCCAGAAGCGCACGATCACGCGCGGTTCGGGCCAGCCCTTGAGCTCGAAGTGGTGGT
>JBKJTK010000301.1:0-2950 GCA_046590875.1 Chiayiivirga sp. | reverse complement strand
GGCGCTGATCCGCGAGCTCGAAACCGCAGTGCGTGCGATCCCCGGCAACAACTACGAATTCACCCAACCCGTGCAGATGCGCATGAACGAGTTGATCGCGGGTGTCCGTGCCGACGTCGCCATCAAGGTCTACGGCGATGATCTTGAACAGCTGATGGCACTGGGCGATGCCGCTGAGGCGATCGCACAGCAGGTGCCGGGCGCGGCGGACGTCAAGCTCGAACAGGTCACCGGCCTGCCGGTGCTGACGGTCACGCCTGACCGCGCGGCACTCGCGCGCTATGGACTGAACGTGGAAGACGTGCAGGAAGCCGTCTCCATCGCGATGGGCGGCCGCAGTGCGGGCCAGCTGTTCGAAGGTGACCGACGCTTCGACATCGTGGTGCGGTTGCCCGAGTCGCTGCGCACCGATCTGGATCGTCTTGCGGACTTGCCGATCGCGTTGCCTGCCAGCCCAGACGCCTCGGCGACACACCGACCTGGCGCGGCGATGACGCCGTCGGCCGCCTACGTGCCGTTGGGAGAATTGGTTCGCCTCGACATCGCGCCGGGACCTAATCAGGTAAGCCGAGAGAACGGCAAACGCCGCGTCGTCGTCACCGCCAATGTGCGCGAGCGCGATCTGGGGTCCTTCGTCGAGGAGTTGCGCACGCGTATCGGCGACGGCGTCGAGCTGCCGGAGGGTTACTGGATCGAATACGGCGGCACCTTCGAGCAACTGATCTCGGCCACCCAGCGGTTGCAGATCGTGGTGCCGGTCGCATTGATCGCGATCTTCGGACTGCTGTTCATGGCCTTTGGGTCGGGACGCGACGCGCTGATCGTATTCAGCGGCGTGCCGCTGGCCCTCACCGGCGGTGTGGCGGCGCTGTGGCTTCGCGACATCCCGTTCTCGATCTCGGCGGGGGTCGGCTTCATCGCGCTGTCGGGCGTGGCGGTGCTCAATGGCGTGGTGATGATCACCTTCATTCGCAAGCTGCGCGAGCAGGGCGACCTACTCGACGACGCCATCCTTGACGGTGCGATCGGGCGTCTGCGGCCCGTGCTGATGACGGCGCTGGTGGCGTCGCTGGGCTTCGTGCCCATGGCGCTCAACGTGGGCACCGGCGCGGAGGTGCAGCGACCGCTGGCGACCGTGGTCATCGGCGGCATCATTTCTTCCACGCTGTTGACGCTGCTGGTGCTGCCGGCGTTGTACCGGTTGCTGCATCGGGACAACGATGTCGCGACAGACTCCTCGCGGGCAGGGGACGTCTGATGCTGGAGATCCTCAAACACCGCGTCTTCCGCCGTCTGTTCCTGGCGCAGATGGTCGCGTTGGTCGGCACGGGCCTGGCGACGGTCGCGCTCGCGCTGCTGGCGTACGAACTTGCTGGGCCCGACGCGGGCGCGGTGCTGGGTACCGCGCTGGCGATCAAGATGATCGCCTACGTCGTGCTGGCGCCCATCGCCAGCGCCTGGATACCGCGAGCGCATCGCAAGACCGCCCTCGTTGCGCTCGATCTCGTACGGGCCGGAGTGGCCCTGGCGCTGCCATTCGTGACGCAGACCTGGCAGATCTACGCGCTGATCTTCCTGTTGCAGGCGGCGTCCGCCGGCTTCACGCCGCTGTTCCAGTCGCTCATTCCGGAGATCCTTCCCGACGAGCGCAATTACACCCGCGCGTTGTCGCTCTCACGTCTGGCGTACGACCTGGAATCCTTGCTCAGCCCCGCACTGGCCGCTGTGCTGCTCACTGTCATCAGCTTTCACGGCCTGTTTGCAGGCACCTCCGCAGGCTTCGTGCTCTCGGCACTGCTGGTGTTGGGCACGATGCTGCCGCGCATTGCGTCGGACCTCCGTCCGGAAAGTCCCTACGCGCGCGCGTTGCGCGGAATGCGGATCTATCTGCGCACGCCGCGTCTGCGTGGCTTGCTTGCACTGAATCTATGTGCGGCAGCGGGTGGGGCAATGGTCTTCGTCAACACGGTGGTGCTGGTGCGCGGTACGTTGCACGGCGGCGAGCGCCAGGTGGCTTGGGCACTGGCGGTGTTCGGTACCGGCTCGATTCTGACGGCTATCGCATTGCCGAAGTTGCTCGACCGCTGGGCGGATCGCGCCGTACTGCTCACCGCTGCCGGGGCGATGGCGGCGGTCATGGGGCTGGGCGCGTCCGTCTACCTGCTCGCACCCGAGCAGTTCGGCTGGCCCGCGCTGCTGACCGCGTGGTTTGCAATCGGGGTCGCTTACGCCGGACTGGTGACGCCCGGCGGGCGCCTGCTGCGTCGCTCCGCCGATCCCGCGCATCTGCCGGAGCTGTTCGCGGCGCAGTTTTCGCTTTCCCATGCCTGCTGGCTGCTGGCGTATCCGCTGGCCGGCTGGGTCGGCGCCACGTGGGGACTCGGCGCGGCCTTTGCCGCGCTAGCCGTCTTGGCCATGGTCGGCGTGGTCGCAGCGTGGCTTCTATGGCCTGCGCCCGACGCGGAGCGGCTGCTCCACTCACATCCGGAACTGACCCCGGATCATCCGCATCTGCGCGACACGAGGGCGGATCATGCGCACGAACACGCATATCAAATCGATGAATTGCATACCCGGTGGCCTCGATGACAATCCATCGCATCGAATGGTCCCTGAATGCCAGAGGCCCGTGATGAACCCCCAAGTCGAATCCTTCCGCGACCCACTGACCTCCACCTTCAGCCACGTCGTCTATGACGCGCCGGGCGGGCATGCGGCGATCATCGATCCGGTGCTCGACTACGACGGACCCTCCGCGCGAACAGGTACCGCGTTGGCGGGGCGCCTGCTGGCGTTCGTGTGCAAGCACGACCTGAAGGTCGACTGGATCCTGGAGACGCATGCTCACGCCGATCACCTGAGCGCCGGCGGCTATCTGCGCGACCAGCTCGGCGCGAAGCTGGCGATTGGTCGCGGCATCATCACCGTGCAGGAACGCTTCAAACAGCTG
>JBKJTK010000223.1:0-2678 GCA_046590875.1 Chiayiivirga sp. | reverse complement strand
CGCGCACGTCGCGGATAGAAATCGACATTCCCGTCTCCGAGGGTTCAGGCGGGACACCGGCGGCCGGCTCCCGAATGGGGCGAATTATCGCATGAAGCGATTGGGGTAGTGGATTAGAAAATGGTTAATCCGTCATGACGGCGTGGCTGGCCTGTGAGACGGCAATCTTGCGTTGACGTAAAGTGTCAGGGCGTATTAGGGGATTGGAACATGCGCGCGAGCGGACAGGAATTGTGGTTGGCCTTGGTCATCATGTTGGGTGCGGCGCCCGGCGTGCGAGCGCAAGCCGCAGATCGACCGATCATTTTCGTGGCGCAGGTGCCGACCGCAAGCGATTTCGGCAACGCGTTTGCGACCTTCGGCAGCCACGGCACCAGCATGGACGAGGTCCAGCGCGGTGGAGACCTGATGATCCGCTATCCCGACGGCACGCTGCGCAATCTCACGCGCGAAGCCGGTTTCGGTAGCAACGACGCATTCCAGGGCGCCGAGGCGATCGCCGTGCGTGATCCGGACGTGCATTGGTCGGGCACGCGCGCCATATTCTCGATGGTGATTGGCGCGCCGCCGGTGCGGTACCAGCGCAACCCATGGTACTGGCAGATGTACGAGGTAAGCGGGTTGGGACAGGGCCAAACGGTGCAGATCGTCAAGGTGCCGAACCAGCCGCTCGACTACAACAACGTCAACCCGACCTATGCCTCGGGGTCGAGTCTGATCTTTACGTCCGATCGGCCGCGTTCGGGCGAGCGACATCTTTACCCCCAGCACGACGAGTACGAATCGGCGCCCACGGTGACGGGCTTGTGGAAACTCGATCTGACGACGGGCGCGCTGCGTCTGCTGCAGCATTCGCCTTCCGGATCGTTCGATCCGCTGGTCGACAGTTTCGGCCGCGTGTTGTTCACGCGCTGGGATCATCTGCAGGTCGATCAGCAAGCCGATGCCGATGCAGCCCTGGAAGCGGCGGGGCAGCCGAGTCGCAGCGGCACGCATGATTTCACCTCCGAAGCTGCCGGCGCGGCCCAGATTCCGCGTGCGCCGGAGATTTTTCCGGAACCCCTGATCGAGGTCCCTGGCTCCGGCCTCGGGGGCCATCGCTTCAACTTTTTCTTCCCGTGGACCGTGCATCAAGATGGCACCGAAGAAGAGACGCTCGCCCACCTCGGGCGTCACGAGTTGCAGGGCTACTTTCAGCGCAACTTTCTCTCCGACGCGGATCTGGTGGACCACAACAGCCAGCGTCCGCGCGCCAATCCCAATTCAATCGAGAACACGTTCCAGCTGTTCGAGGATCCGAACGTGCCGGGCCGCTACCTCGCGATCGACACGCCCGAATTCGCGACCCACGCCTCGGGCCAGTTGCTTCGCATCGAGGCCCCGCCCTCGCGGAATCCCGACACCATCACGGTGCAGTACCTGACGCCACGCAGCACCTTTGGCACCGCGAACGTGCCCGATCACAGTGGTCGCTACCGCAATCCGATCGTGCTCGGTAATGGCACCATCGTTGCGGCACACACGCCGGACAGGGGTGTCGACAGCAACCAGGGCACCGCATTCGCGCCCGATCCGCGCTACGACTTCCGACTCAAGTTCATCATCGATACGAATGCTGACGGCACCTATCTCCCGGGAACCAACCTCACGTCCGGGATCTCGCGCAGCCTGACGTGGTGGTCGCCCGACGAGATGGTGACCTACACCGGACCGCTGTGGGAGTTGTCACCGGTCGAGGTCCGCGCGCGCCCGGAACCGCCGATAACCACGGGCGAAATCAAGACTCCGGAGCAACTGGTGTTCACCCAAGTCGGGGTCAATGTCGGAACCTTTCGCAACTATTTGCGCGAGCGGGGCCTGGGTCTGATCGTGATGCGCAACGTCACCCGGCGCGACGGCAACGACGAGCAACAGCCCTACAATCTGCGCGTACCCGGCGGTGCGTCGAGCATCGCGCCGGGGGCGATGACGATCCGCGATATCGACCAGATGCAGTTCGTGCAGGCGGACCAGATCCGCGGCCTCGACTTCGGCAGGCCGCAACAGCGGCCGGGCCGACGTCCGTTGGCGCAGTATCTGCACGACAGTGCGGCGATGGCGGCGAATCCGCCCGCGGTCGGATTGCAACCGGGCAGTCGCCCGATCGCTGCCGATGGTTCGGTCGCATTGTTCGTGCCGACGCGCCGCGCGTTGTCGTGGCAGATACTGGATACGAACGACGTGGCCGTGGTGCGCGAGCGCTACTGGCTCACCTTGCAGCCAGGCGAGATCCGGGCCTGCGACGGTTGTCACGGCGTCAATACGCTCAGCCACGACGGCCAGCCGGCGGCGACCAATCTGCCGCAGGCGCTGGTCGATCTGCTCGGTTTCTGGAAGCAGGAGACCGGCATCTTGTTCAACGACGGGTTTGAGGGCGACGAGCCCTGATCGGCGGAAACGCTGGTTTCCTGGCCGCTGGGTAGCGCCCGGACGGGGTGCCGAGTTGCGAATCGGCGCGACGACGTCGGCGCTGTCGTGACCAAGGGCAGGGTGTGCAAACGAGCTGCCAGCCTATGATGGCGGCATGTTCCCCCGGATCAACCACACCCAGTTGATGCTTTACGCCGGCCTCTTCACCTGGGCCTGCGTCGGCATTCCGCTGGTGCTCAACACCTGGTACTTCACCGAGGGCCTGACGG
>JBKJTK010000125.1:0-4366 GCA_046590875.1 Chiayiivirga sp. | reverse complement strand
CATGCCGATCACCATCTCCTTCACGCCGCCCGTGCCGGCGCGCTGCACCAGGGTATCCATCAGCGGAATGAGGCTGTCGCCGCCTTCGAGCGAGAAGCGCTTCTGACCGACGTACTTGGTGTGCAGGAAGCGTTCGAGGCCTTCGGCCGCGGTCAGGCGTTCAAGTGCACGCTTGCGTTCGCTATCGGTGAGGGGATAACGGCCGCCGGCGCGTTCCATGCGTTCGTACAACCAACGCCGCTGGTCGGCGTCGGCGATGTGCATGAACTCGGCTCCGATCGAGCCGCAGTAAGTCGCACGCAGGCGGGCGAGCAAGTCTTTGAGCTTCATCCGGTCGGGGCCGAAGAAGGTCTGGGTGCTGAACTCGGTATCGAGATCGTCGGCGTCGAGATCGTGGAAGGGCAGATCGAGATCTGGCGCCAGCGTCTTGCCAGCCATACCAAGCGGATCCAGATCAGCCTGCAGATGGCCGCGCGAGCGGTAGGCCGTGACCAGCTTGCGTACGCCGCCCTGACCTTGCGCGTGTTTGTCGCCCACCGGCAGCAACGCGGCTTCACCGTTGAGCCTGGCGGCCAGCGCCACGCGCTGTATCGCAAGCGAATGCGGAACGTCGCCGGCTTCACGGCCTTTCATACCGTCGAAATAGGTACGCCATGCGGGCGCGACGGACGCCGGATCGGCCAGATAGTCGTCGTACATCTGCTCGACAAACGCGGCGTTGCCGCCGGCGAGTTGCGAGGACAGGCGGAACTGCTGGATTAAGCTGCTCACTGCAGGCTGCTCACGTTGTTGCTCACCTTGGCTGGCTCGCATCGGCCCGTGTCCGGGCCGGCCTTGCCAGCGCTAAACCCTTGGATGGGCGGAAAAAACGCACGACTGCTGCAATGCAGCAACAAGGCTCGGAATTATAGCCTGCCGACGCGGGAATCGGAACGCCGGCGGTGAGCGTGGCGAGCCTGCGATCGCCTGCCTTTCGACCTATCAATCCAAGGACCGCATCGGTGAGCCCGATGCGGTCCGGCAATTCCAAAGCACTAGCGATACAGCGCCGGCTCAGTTCACCGGCTTCCCTTCATACCTCAGCCCCTTCTCGGCCGCCTGTGCTTTCACAGTGCTGAAGATCTGGTAGTCGAGCGAGTCTTCGACGCCATCGCGTGATTTCATCTCGGTTTCGACGTAAGCGCGGCGCTGGCCCGCGAGTGCGTCGATCTTCGCGTTGAGATCCGCGCGCGTCGATGCTGCTTGCGCGATAGCCTGGGCCTGCTCGTCCTTGCCCATCTCGCGCAGCGGCTCCGGCAGATGCGAGGGGGCGATCTCGGACAGCTCGACTCGGCCGCTCGTCACTGCCTCGACGAGTTCATTTTCGCCCAGGAGGTTCTCCTTGCCCGAGGGCGAGGCATTGAATGCCGCGCGTTTGGCGCGTGAGGCCGTGCTGCCTTCGGTGTGCAGCTTGTCGGTCGCGGCGGTCTTGCGTGCGAGGTCTTGCTGCTTGTCGGCATCGCCGAAAAACAGGCGGGTATCGTCCAGCGCTTTGGACAGCGACGCGATCTGCTCGTCGAACGGCGTCGCCATTGCGATCGCGTTGCCGGACTGCGCCACCTGGAAGTAGGCACCCTGGTTCAGGGAGGCGATGCGCTGCCATTCGGCGCGCGTGCTCTGGTCTTCGCCGGCCTGGATCGTGTTGATCACAATGCCCTTGGCGCTTGCAGACTTTAGCGTCGCCGGATAGTCGACATCGTCGGGATACTCGTGGGCAGGCGCGTCACCGACCAGGAAGACGACCTTGTAGGCGTCATCCCCCTGGCTCCATGACATCTTGTGCACGGCGTCGTGCAGCGCTTCGTTGACGCTCTCCGGTGTGTCGCCGCCGCCATCGGCCTGGAAGTCCATCAGCGTGGCGTACATCGAATCCAGATCGCTGTTGAGATCGACCACGCGCGTGATGTAGTCGTCGCCGCGATCGCGGAAGGCAACCAGTCCTACCCGGATCTCGGGTGCAGGTTGAGCCGAAGCCATGGTGCTGGCGATCGACCAGATATTGTCCTTCGCGGCCTGGATCAGGCCAGCCATGCTGCCCGTGGTGTCGAGCACAAACACGACCTCGACCTTGGGCCGCACCGCAGGCGCGATGGCCGCGACGGGTTTCGTTGTTGCAACCGGCGTCGCGCCACCGGGCGAATGCAGCGGATAGCCGATGACGACACCGGCGGTGGCGGCGAAGAGCGCGGCAACGAGCAGTTTGGTTTTCATGACGGTACTCCTTGGGGGATGGATGTCGATGAGGTGGGGGAGTGCGGGGACTGGACTGTTGTGCGGCTCGTAAAGCGAGACACGCGTGTCGGCTGTTATTTGTGGTTCGATACCTCACCACGAACGGGCTACGCGAGGAAACTGTCGCGCAATTCCGAAAACTCACTAATTACGATGCGAAAGCCGGCGCAGCGCGGCTTCGGCAGTGCGGTAGGCCTGTCCGAACGCGTCGTCGGAGTCAGGCTCAGGTGCTGCCGCCGTTGTCGGCGCGCGCGAGGGTGGGATGAACACGAACATCGCCTGAACTAGGAACCAACTCCACAGCGTCAGGAACAGGCTGTGGGTGTAACTCGCGGTTGCGAGCGCGGTGGCGAGGGCGAAGCCGCTCACGGCGGCGTCGGCAATCGCGGTAGCGAGGCTGTCGTAGCGATACAGACAACGCAGCAGCCAGATCACCAGCGTTTGCGCCAATAGCCAGACCCAGAAGGTCGGGTTGAAGGCGCAAAGCAGCCCGGTTACGAGCGCCCAGCCGGCCAGCGTTACCACCAGGCCGATTCGTGCGCGCAGGTCGTGCAACAGCAGCGCGAGATAGATCGCTCCGAGGCCGACGACCAAGGCACGCAGCAGGGTGCCGCTGCCGATGAAAGGGCTCAGCGCGGCATAAAGCACGCCGCCGACCACGCTCAGCATCAAACCTGAGCCAATCTGGCGCCAGAAGCTCGGTGAGGTCATGCGGGCAGAGTTCATGGCGCTCTCCGCTGTTGTTGCTCGCGCAGCCAGGCCAAGTCGACGTCTGCATCGGAGATATTGAGGTCATCGCTGCGCCAACCGCTGGTTTCTGTGTTTTTCCCGCGTGTGGTTTCGGTCTCGAAGACGTCCGCCTTCTGCCGCATGCTTTCGAGGTTGCGACGGTGCTCGTCGAGCTGCATGGCTCGTTCCGCGATAAGTTTCTGCAGGCAGGCGAGGCGCTGGCCGAGCAACTTGGCCAAGCGCTCGCCTTCGAGCCGGCGTCGGAGCAGGGTGCGCGCGAGGGCCTCGTTCTGCGCCGCGAAGCACAGATCAAGCTGCTCGGCGAGGTCCTTGCGCGAGGTCTCGATCGCATTCAATCGCGCCTGGGCCTGCTGGCGTTCCAGTTCGCGTACCTTGAGCTGCTGCGCGTTCTGCGCAACCTCGTCCTCCATCTCGCGGATCGCCTGCCGCAGCAGCACGTCCGGCTCCTCCATGCGGTCGAGCACCGCGTGCACGTCGGCGCGGAACAATCGTGTGAGTCGAGTGATGATGGCCATATCGAGCGCTCCCTGGATGCGGTCAAGTGGTTTGACCTGAGTGCGCTCAGGCTAGGCAGGCGTCGCACGCCGCGGTAGGCCGGATTCGGCAAACTCTTCGACGCGGCGTTTACAAAGGATTTACATGCGAGGCAGGGTGTGGGTTGCTACGCTCCCCGCGAAGCCAAGGAAAGCAAGTTGCAACGAAAACCGCGCCTGCTCATCGTTGAAGACGAACCCGCCATCCGCACCGGCCTGGTGGACGTCTTCGTCTATCACGGCTATGACGTGGATTTCGCCGTCGAGGGAGTACAAGGTCTCGCGAAAGCGCTGGCCGGCACTTTCGACCTGATCCTGCTCGATGTGATGCTGCCGGGTCGCAACGGCTTCGAGATCTGCGAGCAAATCCGCGAGACCGACCGCGAGCTGGCGATCATCATGCTCACCGCGAAGTCGACCGACGAGGACATCATCCAGGGCCTCGCGCTTGGTGCCGACGACTACGTCGCCAAGCCCTTCTCCGTGGCACAACTGGTACTGCGCGTGCAGGCAGTGCTGCGCCGTTCGCGCATGGTCGTGGGACACGATCGCGCAATCCGGCTCGCGGGCGGCGCCGAAATCGACCCACGCAACCTCTGCGCCCGCATGGGCGCGCGCGAAGTTCGCTTTACCCGGCGCGAAATCGAAGTCCTGCAGTACCTTGGCGAACACGCCGAGCGCGCGGTGCCGCGCGAGGAACTGCTCAACAAGGTCTGGGGCTATGCGCGGCACATGGAGATCGAGACCCGCACGGTCGATATTCATATCGCGAAGCTGCGGCGCAAGCTCGAAGCCGATCCGAAGCAGCCGCA
>JBKJTK010000021.1:0-3760 GCA_046590875.1 Chiayiivirga sp. | reverse complement strand
CAACAAGGCCGCCCGCCACAAGAGCCGCCTGACCGCGCGTATCCGCGCGATCGCCGCCTAAGACGGCTTCTGCGAATTGGGTGACGAGGCCGGCGCAAGCCGGCTTCGTTGTTTCCGGCATCCGGCTGCTCGTAATCCGGGCAATCCCGACGACGGAGCACGGCACCTTAACCAGGATCATCCGCGGCCTCCGTTCCGTCTTCATCGAGAGGCGCGCGCAGCGACTCCAGGTACCCCATCACCTGCTGGCAGATCGGCCAGGTGCCTTGTTTCGAGATCGCCGCCGCGACGAAATACGGCGCGGTCCAACCCAACTCCCGGATCACGGCCTCGACCCGCCCGGCGCGTTCCTCTTCCGGCACCAAGTCTGCCTTGTTCAGCACCAGCCAACGCGGACGTCCCAGCAATTCGGGATCGAACTTCGTCAGCTCGGCCTCGATCGCGCGCACTTCGGCGGATATCTTGTCGACTGGCTCGACACCGTCCTCGAACGGCGCCATATCTACCAAGTGCAACAAGAGGTGATTGCGTTGCACGTGCTTCAGAAAAGTCACGCCAAGACCCGCACCTTCGGCCGCGCCCTCGATCAGGCCCGGAATATCCGCCACCACGAAACTGCGATCCTGCTCCACCCGCACCACACCCAGATTCGGATACAGCGTGGTGAAGGGATAGTCGGCCACCCGCGGCGTGGCGGCGGAAACTGCCCGCACGAACGTGCTTTTTCCGGCGTTCGGAAAGCCCAGCAAACCGACATCCGCCAACAGCTTCAACTCCAGCTTGAGTTCGCGCGCCTCGCCCTCGGTGCCGGGCGTCGCGCGGCGCGGAGTGCGGTTGGTCGAACTCTTGAAATGCATATTGCCCAGACCGCCGCGCCCACCCTGCGCCACCAGTAACTTCTGGCCGTGCGCGGTGAGGTCGCCGATGGTCTCGTCGGTGTCGATGTTCACGATCACGGTGCCGACCGGGATGCGGATGACGATGTCCTCGCCACCCTTGCCGTACCGCTGCTGTCCCATGCCGTTCTCGCCGCGCTGCGCCTTGAAGATGCGCTGATGGCGGAAGTCGACCAGGGTATTGAGGTTTTCGTCTGCGACTAGCCACACACTGCCACCATTGCCGCCATCGCCGCCGTCGGGCCCGCCGAGCGGAATGAACTTCTCGCGCCGGAAGCCGACGCAACCGTCGCCGCCGTTGCCGGCCAGTACTTTTATTTCGGCTTCGTCGACAAGTTTCATGGCAGCACTACGATAGGCGGAGGGCGGGGCGGGATGCGGGCGCGAGTCTAGCAAGACCCTGACCGTGATGATCCGCGATCAGATGGGTATGTCTATCGCGCAAGGCCTGCGGAGCAGCAGAAATAAAAAGCCCCGCCGAAGCGGGGCTTTTGCGCAACGCCGGGACGGCGCTTACTCGCCAGCGATTACGCTGACGGTGCGACGCGCGTTCGCGCCCCTGACGTTGAACTGCACCTTGCCGTCGACCAACGCGAACAAGGTGTGGTCACGACCCATGCCGACGCCCGGGCCACGATGGAACTGCGTGCCACGCTGGCGCACGATGATGTTGCCGGCCTCAATGGCCTGCCCACCGTAGATTTTCACGCCGAGGTACTTCGGGTTTGAATCGCGGCCGTTGCGGGTACTACCGCCAGCTTTTTTATGTGCCATGGCTGCCTGCTCCTCGCTTAATTCTTGTCACCACCGGCGATGCCGGTGATTTCGATTTCGGTGTAGTCCTGCCGGTGGCCCATCTGCTTGCGATGGTGCTTGCGGCGGCGGAACTTGACGATGCGCACCTTCTCGGAGCGCCCGTGACCCTTGATGGTGGCGGTGATCAAGGCACCCTTCAGCGCGTCGCCGAGCGAGACTTTCTCGCCGTCGCCGAGCATCAGCACCTGATCGAATTTCACCTCGGCGCCAGCATCGCCTTCAATCGTTGCGACGCGAAGCACTTCGCCTTTCATCACGCGGTATTGCTTACCGCCCGTGACCAAAACTGCGTACATGACCGTATGACCTCTGTAGTTATTTTTGCGGTACGTCTGCCCAGATCGTGCCGGACAGAAGCGGAATTCTAGACGAGAACGCGCTTTCGGGTCAAATCGAGGCCCGACGGGCTGCTCAAGCTACGACAGTCCCCCACCCGGCCACCGGCCGGTGGTCACCCGGACCGGCTTGGATCAGATCGTGAGGAACTGCGACCTCGTGGGTGATCAATATGAATGCGGCAAAGCCGGGTCAACGCTTCAAGCGTTTCGGTGAAGCTGCCCCCGATCGGCACGCGTCGCGGTCAACTACCGACGGGACACCACCTTGACGACTACGCAAAAGGATCGCGCAGCACGATCGTCGCGTCGCGATCCGGACCGGTCGAAACGATCGCGAGCGGACAGCCGGAAAGTTCTTCCAGCGCGCGCAGGTAGGCGCGTGCGGCGGGCGGGAGTTTTTCCCACTCGGTGATGCCGGCGGTGGTTTCGCTCCAGCCGGGGAATTCCAGATACACCGGTTCGCACTCGTCCCAACCCTGCGCATCCAGCGGGGCGTATTCGCTTTGCTTGCCGTGGTACTTGTAGGCGATGCACATCTTCAGTGACGGCATGCCATCGAGGATGTCGAGCTTGGTGATGCACAGGCCGTTGATGCCGTTGATCGCTACGGCTCGTTTCAGGGCAACAAGATCGATCCAGCCACAACGACGCGGCCGACCGGTTGTCGCGCCGAACTCGGCACCGCGTTTACGGATGCCTTCGCCGATGTCGTCATTGAGTTCGGTCGGGAACGGGCCGCCACCCACGCGCGTGGCGTAAGCCTTGGCGATGCCGAGCACATAGTCGATCGCATCCGCACCGACGCCCGTGCCGGCGAGCGCGCCGCCGATCGTGGTGTTGCTGGAGGTGACATAGGGATAAGTGCCGTGGTCGATGTCGAGCAAGGAGCCTTGCGCGCCTTCGAACATCACGCGCTTGCCCTGTTTGCGAAGTTCATGCAACAAACCGGCAATGTCGGTCTTCATCGGCTCGACGTATTCGCCGAAGGCCACGGCTTCGTCCAGCGTCTGCTGGAAGTCGATCGCCTCGACGCCGAGATATTTCGTCAGTACGAAGTTGTGGTAATCAAGTGCAGTACGCAGTTTTTCCGCGAGTTCAACCGGGTACTTGAGATCCGCGACGCGGATGCCGCGACGCGCGACTTTGTCTTCATACGCCGGACCGATGCCGCGTCCAGTGGTGCCGATCGCCTTGCCACCGGCTTTCTTTTCGCGCGCCTGATCCAGTGCGATGTGGTACGGCATGATCAGCGGGGTGGCCGGGCTGATCTTCAGACGCGAGCGCACGTCGACGCCGGTGGCCTCGAGTTCGCCAATTTCCTTTTTCAACGCGGCCGGCGACAACACGACCCCATTTCCAATCAGGCACAGCGCATCGGGGCGCAGGATGCCCGACGGAATCAGGTGAAGCACCGTCTTCTTGCCGTTGATGACCAGGGTGTGGCCGGCGTTGTGGCCGCCCTGGAAGCGCACCACCGCGCCGATTTCCTTCTGCAACGCCGCCGGCGACAGCACCACGCCGTTGCCGATCAGGCACAGCGCACCTTCGCGCAGGATGCCGGACGGAATGAGGTGCAGCACCGTCTTCTTGCCGTTGATGACCAGGGTATGGCCGGCGTTGTGGCCGCCCTGGAAGCGCACGACCGCACCGATCTTCTCGGTGCCCAGTGGGGCGATGAAGGCAAGGGCAAGATCGTCGACCTGCTGACCG
>JBKJTK010000382.1:0-7692 GCA_046590875.1 Chiayiivirga sp. | reverse complement strand
GCCGCCGATATCCCATGGGACACGCGCCGCACGTGGTCGCGATTGTGGGTAGTCGATCCCCTCGACGGCACGCGCGAGTTCGTGAAGAAGAACGGCGAATTCACCGTCAACATCGCGTTGGTCGAAGACGGCGTGTCTGTCCTGGGCGTGGTGTACGCGCCTGCGCTCGACTATCTGGTGCACGGCGAGCGCGGCGTCGGGGCCTTCCTGCGCGACGACGACGGCGACATCGCCTTGTCCACGCTGCGTCCCGCCGCCGCGCCACTGCGCGTGGCCGCGAGCCGCTCGCATCTGGACGAACGCACCCAACGTGCGCTCGAACGCGTCGGTGAACACGAACGCCTCGGCTTGGGCTCTTCGTTGAAGTTCTGTCGGATTGCGGAAGGTCGGGTCGACTTCTATCCGCGCTTCGGACCGACCTCCGAATGGGACACGGCGGCAGGGCAATGCGTGCTGGAAGCGGCCGGCGGCGCGGTGATCGACACCCACGGCGCGGTGCTGGTCTACAACCGGAAGGAATCCATCCTCAATCCGGATTTTCTCGCGTTGGGCGACGTGGACCTGCCGTGGCGCGATTGGCTCGATGCCTGATCGGCATCGTCCCTTCTCCCTCGAGTCGCTGGACGGAGAAGGGAATTTGGAGCGCGGTTCGCCTACGCCCGTGTAAACGTCGCGTGGAAACTCAAGGGCATCGGTCGCGGCAGGCGCGCCTGGCACAACGGACCAGCTTCGACCTCTGCGGCGTCGAACACCGACAGCAGATGTTGGCCGCGACGCGCGTCGAGCGCGGTGCCGATCAACCAACCATCGTTCTCGCGTATCGCTCCAGGCCGTGGCACGAAACGATGCTCCTCGGCCAACACGTGTTCGCCGTAGTTGAAGGTCTGGCTGCGGTCCCGTTTGCGGTCAATCGCCAACACGGCGTTCAGGTAACCTGCGGCGCTGCGACCCCGTTGCGCCAACGCGTAGAGATGACGTCGGGGCGACCCATCGCGGCGGTCGAAATCGGGGAATTCGACGTCGCGCACGCCGCTGCGTTCGAAGCGCGATGCACCACCTGCCAGCGGCAGCAGCACGCGCACGAGATCCGAACTCGTTGCATCAGTGCGGGCCGCGTCCATGCGCGCGCCGGCCATCGTCGCGACCATGCCTTCATCCACCGCTGCGCCGTTGTCGTACCAGCAACCGTGCAGTTCGATCATGCCGTGGGCCTCGTGCGCATCGGCCCAGTGGTAGGCGAGACCCGCGGGTAGTTCGATACGTCGAATCCGGCTGGGATCGTCCTTGTCGATTACCAGCGCCAGCGAGCCACGTTCGGGGCGCCATTGGAGCGACTCGAAGAAGGCTTCGCCCACACCGCCTTCCAGCATCATTGGCGCGAGCACCACAGTCAGGTGGCGCGCACTCATCGCAAAACTGTGCGCATAGCCGGTGTGGCCGATCGGAATCGGCGTGGCCGAGATCAAGCTGCCGTCAGCCGCGAGGCGCCAGATCAGCAACATGCCGTCGCCGGCATAGGCGAGTTGTCCGATATTCCACACGCTGCCGTCAGGCTCGACCAACGGATGCGCGGAAAAGGGCAGGGCGGCAAGGTCGTCGCGAAAGGTTTTTGGCCCCTCGCTGGCGAGCGTGGCGGGATCGACGGTCCAAGCCGAACCGCCTTCCCACAAGGCGTAGAGTTTGTCGCCTAGCATCATCACGCTGGTGTTGGCGGCGTTCACGTCGTCCGCGTTGCGCGCCGCGATGGCGTCGGGAACCCGGGTGCCGGCACCGTTGTAGAGAAAGCGGCCCGCTGCGGATTCCTGCGCGTACTTGTGCGTGTGCACAAAGCGCGCCTCATGCGTCACCGCGTCGTCGCCCAGGCGCCAGGCCTGCAACAGTCCGTCGCCGTCGAACCAATGGCGATAACGGAACCCGTTGCGATCGAACCGTCCGGGTCCGTTGCGGAACAACGTGCCGCGCAGTCCTTTGGGTAGACGGCCTTCGAGCATCAATGCACGACGCGGCAGATCGTCAGACACGGTCTCCCAGCCCGCAAGCCAGGGCCGCGTCGCACGCGCGGCGGCGAAGCGACCATAGGTTTCGTCGCCAAATGCCGCGAGGGCGGGAAACCCCGGCGCCAGGGCGAGTGCCCCGGCACCAAGTCCGAGGGCGCGCAGAAAGCGGCGACGATCCATGCCGTTGCTCCTCGTCCCGCGTCAGCGCAGCCGGATGTTGACTTCAGTGCCTTCAGCAGGCACTTCGAAGCGCGCTTCATCGAACGTTGCGCGTCGCATCACGCTCGGGTTCTGGCTGAAGCCGTAACCTTCGCTGGGAATGCCGATGAAATTGCTGTCGAGCTTGTTGTTGTCGTTCTCGTCATGAATCACCTGCACCGCGTACTGGCCGGGCGCGAGGTTTGGAAACTGGAAGCTGACTTCGCCGACCTTCGCCTCGATACGGGTGCCCGCGACTGATTTGGCCTTGCCGTTCCAGCCGTCAGCAGAGCCCTCGACTCCGATCAGCAGATGACCCTGCGCTTCGCGGATGTCGGTGATGGTGACGGTGAGCGTGCCCTCGTCGGCGGCAACGCCGGCAGAGGCAAGGGCGAGCAGGGCAGTGAACAGGGACTTCTTCATGCGGATTCCGAGGGGGAGGCACGCCACGTCGGCGTGGTGCTCACTATCCCGCTGGCCGGCAAGGACCGACAGGTGCCCAGGGTCACCCGCGCGGGTGCCATTGGTCACCTCGTGCGCGGGTCGTGCGGTGCGGAATGTTGGACAATGCGACGGCCGCACCGACGGCTTCGCAGCGCAGTGTCCATGTCATCGAGATAGAGTCATCGAGATCGCGCCAATGAGATCACGCCATTGAGATCAGCCGCATGAAGCATGAAGCCAACATCGCGGAACTGTTGCAGATCATGTCCCGCTTGCGCGACCGGCAGTCCGGCTGCCCCTGGGATGTGGAGCAGGATTTCGCCAGCATCGCGCCCTACACGATCGAGGAAGCCTACGAAGTTGCCGATGCGATCGACCGTGGTGACATGCCCGCGCTCAAGGACGAACTCGGGGATCTGCTTTTGCAAGTCGTGTTCCATGCGCAGATGGCGCAAGAGGGCGGACACTTCGCGTTCCATGACGTGGTGGCGGCGATCTGCGACAAGATGACGCGGCGCCATCCGCATGTTTTCGGAACCGATAGCGTCGCCGATGCCACAGCGCAGACGGTGGCGTGGGAGGAGCACAAGCGACTCGAACGCGAGGCCACATCAGAGGACCGGAGCGCACTCGGTGGCATCGCGCGTGGCCTTCCGGAGTGGCAACGCGCCACCAAATTGCAGAAGCGCGCCGCAGCGCTCGGCTTCGATTGGCCCGGTCCCGATCCGGTGATCGCCAAGCTGCACGAGGAAATTGAAGAAGTCCGGGTCGAGTTTGCGGCGCTCGAGCACACGCCCGACTCGGACCGGGTGCGTGACCGGCTGGAAGACGAGATCGGCGATGTGCTGTTCGTCTGCGTGAATCTGGCGCGCCATGCCAAAGTCGATTTCGGCGCCGCACTTCGGCGTGCGAACCACAAGTTCGAGCGCCGATTCCGCCGCATGGAACAACTCGCGGCGGACGAGGGCGTCGATCTTTCCGTGCAGCCCTTGGAAGCGCAGGATGCCTACTGGGATCGCGCCAAGGCCGAGGAGAAGCAAGCCGCGGCGGTGTCTTCTGCGTAAGGCCCCGCGGGGCGCTTGCCGTCCGTCGCAACAGGTTCAACAATCAGGTGTGACCGGAGCCGCCCGCATGTCCTCGCCCTACACGACGTTTCGCGATTTCTACCCCTACTATCTTTCTGAACACGCCGACCGCACCTGTCGCCGGCTGCACTTCATCGGCAGCTGCGGGGTGCTGATCCTGGTGGCGACCGCGCTGGTAACGCTCAACCCCTGGTGGCTTCTAGCCGCGCTGTTCTGCGGGTACGGCTTCGCTTGGGTCGGACACTTCTTCTTCGAGAAGAATCGCCCCGCCACGTTCAAGCACCCGCTTTATTCCTTCGCCGGCGACTGGGTGATGTTCAAGGACATGCTGCGCGGCAAGGTCAGCTTCTAGGAGGCGCGGGCAGCGGCGTTGTCTGAGTGCTCGTCGATATTGGCTTTCACATTCCCTCGACTAGGCTCTTGGTCCAATCTTCACATCTGTGAAATCGACCGGACTACCCGATGAAAACGCATGAAGAAACCGCTGGCCTGATCTTGCTGATCGAGGACAACCGCAATATCTCCGAGATGGTGGGGGAGTACCTGGAGCGTCGCGGGTTTCGCGTCGACTACGCGAGCGATGGCGTGCAAGGCTATCAGCAAGCGGTGGAAGACAGCTTTGACGTAATCGTCCTCGACCTGATGCTGCCGCGTCTGGACGGGCTGGAGCTGTGTCGTCGCCTGCGGCAGGAGGCGAAGAAGTCGACGCCGGTTCTGATGCTGACAGCCAGAGACACCCTGGATGACAAGATCCGTGGTCTCGAAGCCGGCGGCGACGACTATCTGGTGAAGCCCTTCGCGCTGCAGGAGCTTGAGGCGCGCGTGCGCGCCCTGATTCGGCGCGACCGGCGCCAAGTCAGCGCCGAGGTACTGCGCGTCGCCGATCTGGTGCTCGATACCGCGACCTTGCGTGTTACCCGGGCCGGGCTTGATCTGCAACTTTCCCCTATCGGACTGAAGCTGCTCACCATCCTGATGCGGGAATCGCCGCGCGTGGTGAGTCGTCGCGATATCGAACGCGAGATCTGGAGCGACGAATTGCCGGATTCCGATACGCTTCGCAGCCACCTCTACAACCTGCGCAAGGTGATCGACAAACCGTTCCAGAAATCGCTGTTGCATACGATCCACAGCGCGGGCTATCGCTTGGCGGAACTGGAGACGGAGCCGGTGCAACGGGTCGGTTGAGCATCAGCTGATGCGTACCACGACCGGCCTCCGCAGCAAGATCTGGGTCGCCTTCATCCTGCAGCTCGCGGCGATCAGTTTCGCCACCCTGCTAGGTGTGTATGGCGCCTCGGCGGTGCTCAAGGACGTGCTGATCCAGCGCGCGCTCACCGACGAAGCCGGGCATTACTGGAAGCGCCTGGAGCGCGATCCGCTGGCGTCGCTGCCCGACACCTTCAACATGCTCGGATACATGGTCGCGCCCGGCGGCGACGCGTCCGCGCTGCCGGAGCATCTGCGCGATCTCGCCCCGGGGTATCACAGTTTGTCGAAGATGGAGGGCGGCGCGCTTGTCTACGTTTCGGATGGGCCGTCGGGACGCCTGGTCCTGGTGTTCAATCAGGAACAGGTCGACGCACTCGCGTTCTTCTTTGGTGCCGTGCCGTTGGCGGTCGTGCTGGTGGTGATCTACGTCATCGCCTGGATCACCTACGGCGCATCGCGACGCGCCGTATCACCGGTGATCTGGCTCTCGGGCGTCGTGCAGCATTGGGATCCGAAGCATCCGGACATCGCTGCACTCGCACCCGATCGCCTGCCCGGCGATGTCGAGGGCGAAGTGCGCGTGCTGGCCGCGGCGTTGCACGATTTCGCGACCCGGATCGAATCTTTCGTCGAACGCGAGCGGAATTTCACCCGCGACGCCAGCCACGAACTGCGCACGCCGCTCACCGTGATCCGCATGGCCTCCGACCTGTTGCTCGCGGACGGCGAACTGCTGCCGCACGCCGATCGCTCGGTGCGGCGGATCAAGGGCGCAACGCGCGACATGGAAGCACTTATCGAGTCTTTCCTGATCCTCGCGCGCGAAGGCGACACCGGATTACCGGAACAGGACTTCATCGTCAACGACGTGGTGCGCGAGGAGATCGAGAAGGCGCGCCCCTTGCTGATCGACAAACCGGTCGAAATTCGACTGGACGAGCCGCATGCCTTTGCCCTGCATGCCTCGCCGCGCGTGCTGGCCGTGATGCTCGGCAACCTGCTGCGCAACGCCTGCCACTACACCGAGAGCGGCAGCATCGTGGTATCAATCGGGGTGGATCGCATCAGCGTCGAGGATAGCGGCATCGGCATGACGCCGGAGGATCTGGAGCGCGTGTTCGAACCTTTCTTCCGCGCTGGCGAACGAGGCGGCGGCGGACAAGGCGTGGGACTCACCATCGTGCGGCGACTGTCGAACCGATTCGGCTGGCCGGTGCAACTGGAAAGCGAGCACGGCCGCGGCACCCGGGCCACGATTCGCTTCCCGCACCCGCAGCCGGTCGAGGCATGATGGCCTGACTCGTCACTCCCGCACTTCGACCGGTTCACCTGCTTCGTATGTGCCTTGGCTTCGCTCGGTCACGACTGGCCAGGATGCTGTTTACATAAGCCGTTCGTGGTGAGGTATCGAACCACAACAGCCCGAAACTTCAAGGCTGCGCCCTTCGATGCGTCGAAGACGTACCCCGTGCTGAGCCTGTCGAAGCATCAGGGCGAACGAAATTCAGAGGGCGTAGCCGAAAAGTATTGGGACCAGCCAGGATTTGCCGAGATGGAATCCATCTTGCTCTATGCTGGGCGCCTATTCTTGCGGAGTGTTTCCATGCGATTTTCCATCTTGATGGGGTGTGTTCTTGCCATGAACGCCGCTGCTGAATCACCTCGTACCGCGCTCGTCATCCACGGCGGCGCCGGCACCATGAGCCGCGCCGATCTCACGCCCGAGCTCGAACGCGAGATTCGTGCCGCACTCGACGCCGCGCTCGATGCAGGCAGCGCGGTGCTGAAGGATGGCGGCAGCGCACTCGACGCGGTCAGCGCGGCTGTCGTGTTGATGGAAGACTCGCCGCACTTCAACGCCGGCAAGGGCGCGGTATTCAATGCCGACGGCGTGAACGAACTCGACGCCTCGATCATGGACGGTGCCACGCTCAAGGCCGGCGCGGTGGCGGGCCTGCATCGAGTCAAGAATCCGATCCGGCTAGCGCGCGCGGTAATGGAGCAATCCAAACACGTGATGTTGATCGGAGACGGCGCGGAGACCTTCGCGAAAACGGTCGGCATCGAACTGGTCGACCCAAAGTACTTCCACACAAGGCATCGCTGGGAAGCGCTGCAGAAGGCAAAGGCAGAAGAAAAAGCGGGCGCGTCGACGACGCTGCCGTCCAATGCCTACTTCGGCACTGTCGGCGCGCTCGCGCTCGACGCGCAGGGCCGACTCGCTGCGGCAACGTCCACCGGTGGCATGACCAACAAGCGCTGGGGCCGGGTTGGCGATTCGCCCCTCATCGGCGCCGGCACCTATGCGAATGCGCAGTGCGCAGTCTCGGGCACCGGCTGGGGCGAATTTTTCATCCGCCTCAATGTCGCGCACGACATCTGTGCGCGCGTCGCCTATCGCGGCGACAGCATCGAAGTCGCGGCGAACGACGTCGTGATGAAGCGCGTGCCGGAACTGGGTGGCGATGGCGGCGTGATTGCACTTGATGCACGCGGCAACATCGCCACGCCCTTCAACACCGGGGGCATGTACCGCGCCTGGATCAAGCCCGACGGCACGCGCGCGATTGCAATCTTCCGTGACGGCGAATGACCTCGCCCGAAGCTTGTCGGTAGGGTAATCGCAACCAGCAGAGGCTCTAGCAGCCTGTCGGACTTTGGTCGGCCGGGCTGCAAATCCGTCTACGCGGTCCATATTTCCGCCGATCCTTGGCCCATAGCCCCACTATGCGCCGGCGAATCGGCGAAAATCTGTC
>JBKJTK010000405.1:0-7499 GCA_046590875.1 Chiayiivirga sp. | reverse complement strand
ACATGCCGTTCGCGACGTGCATGCCGACCGGCGCCGTTGCGCAGTGGTAGACGTACAAGCCCTGGTTGAGCGCCTTGAAGGTGAATTGCGAGCTGTGTCCCGGAGCCGTAAAGCTCGACGCGGCGCCGCCGCCGGGACCGGTCACACCATGCAGATCGATGTTGTGCGGCATCTTCGAATCGGGATGGTTGTTGAGGTGGAACTCGACGGTGTCGCCCTGGCGCACGCGGATGAACGAGCCGGGCACCGTGCCGCCGAAGGTCCAGAACGTGTACGTCACGCCCTCGGCGATCGGCAGTTCCTTCTCGATCACCTCCAACTCCACGATGACCTTGGCCGGCGCAGTGCGGCCAGTTGCGGGCGGCACGTTCGGCGGACTGGTGAGGATCGCTTTCACCGGCTCGCCCTGCGGCGGACCGAAGTCGCCCTTGCGCGAGCCGCCGGTATCGACGGGAGTGGCGACGACCGTCTTCTCCGTCGGCGTTACCTCCGCGCCGCCATTGCTGCACGCAACCGCGCCGAGGGCGAAGGATAGTGCCACGGCAAAACCTGCAAAGGGGGTTCTCATTGCGTGCTCCAAGGCCAGAGTGAAAAGTTTCCGGAACAAGACTCGCGCACTTCCGCCCTCCGGGCCTTGATCAGGATCAAGCTTGCGCCGAGTAGCGCAAACACTCCGTTCGATCGCGCACCCCACGATCCGCAAGGGACACCCAGGCCGCGCCGTGCTTGACCTGGCTCAAGGCGGCACGCGCCTGACCCTGCGATCGTTCCGCTCACTCGCTCTCCAAGCATTCGGAACTGATATGACCACCTTGCCACGCTCGCTGCTTGCCATCGGCATCGCCATGAGCGTCTGCGGACATGCGGCAGCCATCGAGCCCGGCACTTGGAACGCCGCGCTGCGTTACCGCTACGAAGGCGTCGCCGACGATGCCTTTGCGCGCGACGCGCACGCGCATACCGCGCGCCTGCGCCTGGGCTGGCGGCAACCGTTTGGTGGCGGCTTCACGGCATGGGTCGAAGGCGAAGCCGTGGCCGAACTGTCCGACCGCTTCAACTCCACCGCGAACGGCGAAACCGCGTATCCGGTCGTCGCCGATGCGCGTGCGGTAGAGATCAATCAGGCAGCGTTGCAATGGCATGGCACGCGCGGCGGTGCGGTGCTGGGTCGCCAGCGCGTCGTGCTCGACAACCAGCGCTTCGTCGGCAATTCCGGCTGGCGCCAGAACGAGCAGACATTTGACGCGGTGTCGCTCGACGTCACGCCATTCGAGACACTGACGGTGCGCTATCACTGGGTGGACCGCGTGCATCGGGTGAATGGCGACGAAGCGCGCGATCCGTTGGCGCGGGAGCGCAATCTCGACGCTCATCTGTTCAACCTGTCGGCTGCGTTGCCCCCAGGTCAGGTCACCGGTTACGCCTATCTGATCGAAGACGAGGACGTCGCAGCGTCGTCGTCGCGTACGCTGGGCCTGCGCTGGAGCGGCAGCCACGCCCGCGACGAACTCACGTTTGGATGGTCGGTGGAAGCGGCGCGTCAAGTGGACTACGGCAACAACACCGCCGATTTCAGCCACGATTACCGATTGATCGAGCCCAGCCTGACCTGGGCCGGCATCACCTGGAAGGCTGGCTGGGAGCGCCTCGATGGTGACGGAACGCACGCGTTCCAGACGCCGCTCGCGACCCTGCACGCCTTCAATGGCTGGGCCGACAAATTTCTTGTCACACCGGCGGCGGGACTGGAGGACCGCTATCTTGGCGCTGGCGCCAAGTTCGGTCGCGGTGCCTGGCAGGAGCGCCTGAACTGGAACGTCGTGTATCACGATTTCCGTGCCGCACGCGGCGATGCCGAGTACGGGCGGGAGTGGGACGCGGTGCTGGGACTGGCGCTGGGCAAAGGCTGGAGCGGCGCGTTGAAGCTGGCCGACTATCGCAGCGACGGTTTCGCCAGCGACACCCGCAAGGTCTGGCTGCAAATCGAGTGGACGCGCTGAGGGAGCGTCAGTTCATCAGCAAGTGCCACCATCCCAGCGGATGGTGTGCGCGTGCGATGCCGTATATCACGATAATCGTTAACAGTGCGGCCGCGAAACACACGGCTCGCGTCGCGCGCACACGGCCACGCTTGAGCGCGAAACTTCCCAGCACCACGTAAGCCACCAGCAGCGCGAGCTTCACGCCTAGCCAATGGTTCGCGAACAGGGCCGCGGGAAGGATCGTGAGCAGCAGCAGCGCGGTGCTCAACAAAACGGTGTCGACGCTGTAGCTCAGATATCGCAGCGGGGCGCACATCGCGAACCGTTCGCGCCCAGCAAGCACCAGCGCGCCGCGCAGCGCAAACAGGGTGATGCTTAGTCCCACGCTGGCGATGTGGACGAACTTGATCTGGGGATAGAATTCGATCATCGCTCAGCCCGGTTTCCGATCTGCACGTGGCGTCAGGTAGATGAAGCTCGAGCGCAGTACCCAGGGCAGGAACGCGGCGATCCACCCCGCCGCGGCCACGGCCTGCCACAGGGGCGCATCGGGGAGCAGTTCGGCCGCTACGCGGAGCACGGTCACCGCCTGGATCACAACGAAGGCAAAGCCCGCGACGCGTCCCAACTGCAGCGGGCGCCCCGAGTGCCCCTGGGTCACGCGCGTCACCATCGCCACCAGCAGGCTACCGAAGAACCCAATGAACAGGGCGTGCGCCGGCGCGCGTCCCAGCGTGAACGCGCCGTCGAGCAGGAACCACAGGCTCTGCGCCGAGTACAGCGCCAGCGCAATCGGCAGCCACGCAAAACCAAGGAAGAGCACGCGCAGTAGCGGCGGTGCCGTTCCCCGCGGCCAGTTTCGCCAAAGCCAATAGCCGCACAGGCCCAGCAGCGGAAGATCCGCCAGCCACAAGCCGGCATAGGCGTGCGCGAGTTCCATTCCCAGATGAAACATCAGCAGCGGCCAGAATGCCGCGAGCACCCACAGCGGCCGCCACGGCTGATAACCCGACACGACGTTGGCAGCGAAGAACGGAAACATTCGGAGCGCCACGGTGAAATAGATCGGCAGCAGCAAGCCGAAGCTGCCGATCTTCACCGAGGCGAACAGCAATCGCGCATCAGCGTTGTGCAGGTAAAACGCGAACAGCACCAACCCCAGCAGGCCGAAGCTCAGCGCCACCGCGCACGACACCGCGTGCCACGTCTTGCCGCCGTCCTGCCACAGCAGACGCAACAGGATCAGCAGCCCGGCGATCCAGCCCGCGAGCGTGCTGATCACGCCCAGAGTCACCAAGTGAGGCATGCCAAACATTCCGGACAGCACCAACAACTGCCCGCTGAGCAGACCCAGGCCGACCGGCAGATAGTGCCAACGCGTCAGCTCCGGCAGGCCCATCCAACGCGGAAACACGGTGAGCAGGAAACCGAAGATGAAAGGTGGCAACACCTGGTACTGCATGACGAACGCGTGGGCCCAGCCTGCGAACAGCGGTGTCTCCGGCAGCCCCAGCACTTTCCAGCGCGCATCAATCAGCCACAGCGTCCACCACGCCATGGCGGCCAGGACATTCACGGCACCCACCAGGAACAACAATCGGTGCGGCGCGGCGGCCAGCATGCGTGGCGAGATCGGCAAAGCCTCGGCGAGCAGTGTTTTGCGTGTCATCGTGGTCATGCGTGCAGTGCCCCGCTGTGGTGTCGAATCAGAGTGCGCTCTCTTCGGCCTCGCCTAGCACCTCACGCTCACGCTCGGGTGCCACCCAGAGCCGGAAGGTGAACCACGCCAGCAGCATCGCGCCGACCGAGAAGATCGTGTCGCCTGGCACCCGCATCCACACCAGCAGCTCGATGATGGGCTTGCCCATGAACTCGGCCGAGCGTGCATACCAGTAGCCGTGTTCGAGTGCGGCCTGCAGTTGCAGCACGCCCATCGGCAGCAGCGTCAACAGCGCCATCAAGGCCAGACCGATGTTGAGGCTCCAGAACGAACCGCGCAGCCAGCCGTCGCGCCACTGCGCCTCGGGCTTGAGTCCGCGCAGGCAGAACAACATCAGGCCGATGCCGAGCATGCCGTACACGCCGAACAGCGCGGTATGCCCGTGCAGCGGCGTGAGATTCAGGCCCTGCATGTAGTACAAGGCAAGCGGCGTATTGATCAGGAAGCCGAACAGGCCGGCACCCACCAGGTTCCAGAAACTGACCGCGAGGAAAAACATGATCGGCCAGCGGTAGCGCGCCATCCACGGCGTGGCGCGGCTATGGCTCCAAGTCTCGTGTGCTTCCAGTCCGATCAGCGCCAGCGGCACGACTTCCAACGCCGAGAAGCTCGCGCCAAGTGCCAGCACCGCAGTTGTGGTACCGGTGAAGTAAAGATGATGGAAGGTGCCAAGGATGCCGCCGGCCATGAACACGATGGTGGCGAACAGCACGTTGACCGTCGCGGTCTTGCCGCGAATGAGCCCCAGCTTCACGAACAGGAAGCTGATCACCGCGACCGCGAAGACCTCGAAGAAGCCTTCGACCCACAGGTGCACGACCCACCAGCGCCAGTACTCGACCATCGCGATATGGGTGTGCTCGCCCCACATCAAGCCGGCGCCGTAGAACAGGCCGATCGCCACGGTGGAGAGGAACAGCAGTCCGACGATGGATGACATCTCGTCGCGCCGCATCATCGCGGGCCACAGCGCGCGACCCACGAGCGTCAGCCACAACATCAGGCCGATGAACAGGAAGATCTGCCAGAAGCGGCCGATGTCGACGTATTCCCAACCCTGGTGCCCAAACCAGAAGTTGTGTTCGAGTCCGAGTTGCTGCATCACCGCGAACCACTGTCCGGCAAACGCGCCGACCACAATGAGTAGCAGGCAGGCAAACAGCACGTTCACGCCCAGTCGCTGGAACTTCGGCTCGTGCCCGGAGATCGCCGGTCCGATGTAGAGACCCGTCGCGAGCCAGGCCGTCGCGATCCACAACACGGCGAGCTGGGTGTGCCAGCTGCGCGTCACCGCGTACGGCAGTACGTCGGCGAGCTTGAAGCCGTAGAGCTCCTGGCCTTCGACCTGGTAGTGCGCAGTGACCGCGCCAAGCGCAATCTGCAGCAGGAACAGCGCAATCACCAACCAGAAATACTTGCCGGTGGCGCGCATCGATGGAGTCGGGACGAGGCCGGCCAGCGGATCACGCGCGGGCGGCACGACGTGCGGCTCCTTTGCGTGCCACACCGCATAGTGCCAGCCCAGCAGCGCGATGCCGGCGATCATGAACAGGATGCTGAAGACGGTCCAGAGGAAGCTGCTGGACGTCGGTGAATTGCCCACCAGCGGCTCGAATGGCCAGTTCTGCGTATAGCTCATCGGCAAGCCCGGACGTTCGGCCGCGGCGGCCCAGCTAGTCCACCAGAAGAAGGCAGTCAGCGCACGACGGTGTTCCAGCGCAGGCACCGTATCGTTGCGCATCGCATAGGACTCGCGCAGGCCCGCGGTGGCCGGATCGTTGCCGAACAAGCTCACGTAGTGCGAGGCCACCGCGTCCATCGCCTGTGCGCGCAAGGGCGAGACGGTGATCGTGTTCTGCGCCGGATCGTGCGTGTTGCGACGCATTTCGAGCTGGACCTTGGACTTCAGCGCGGCCTGCGACGCGAGGTCGAGGTCGGCGTACGGCAGGCTGTGCACGATGCGCGCCTGCAGGTCCAGCAATGCGACCGCCTCGCGATGCAGCCAGTCGGCCGACCAGTCCGGCGCGACCAATGCGCCGTGGCCCCAGATCGATCCCAGCTGCTGTCCGCCAACGCTTTGCCAGACCTGGCGCCCGAGCTCGAAATCGGCGCGGGTGTAGAGCACCTGGCCGGTTTCGGTCAGTACCTGTTCGGGGAGCGGTGGCGCCTGGCGGTGGATCTCGCCGCCCATCCACAGCAAGACACAGAAGCCGACGGTCAGCAGCGTCGCCAGTCCGATCCAAAGTTTTCGCGTTGTGTCCACGTAATCGACTCCCATAGCTTCGGGAGCCAGCTTGGATCGCGCCGCCGCGGCGCGCCCTGACATGGATCAAGTTGGTGGGATCAGACCGCTCGGATCAGGCCGGCGCGATTACTCGCGCAATACGGTAAGCGCCAGTTGCTCCAGTCGCGCGCGGTCGAGCAGTTCGACTTCACGCCGCTCGATCCGCAGCAAGCCTTCGTCCTGGAAGCGGCGCAACACGCGGCTGACGGTTTCCGCCGCCAGGCGCAGATAGTTCGCGATGTCGGTGCGGGCCATGGTCAGGTGGAAGCGGCTTGAAGAGAAGCCGCGTGCCGAGTAACGGCGCGAGAGCGCAATCAGAAATGCCGCGACGCGTTCATCGGCGGAGTAGTCGCCCGCCAGCAGCGCGGCTTTGCCGATATCCTGGCTCAGCAGCCGGAACAATTGCTGTTGCAAGCCGGGCATGCGCGTGGCCAGCGTCGCCATCATCGGAAAGGAGAACCGACACAGCATCACGGTGTCGAGCGCCACCGCGTTGCACGGGTAGCGCGACTGCGAGATCGCGTTCAGGCCGATCACTTCGCCCGGGAGGAAAAAACCCAGCACCTGCTCGCGTCCGGTGGTGTCGGTGACGTAGGTCTTGACCGTGCCGCTGCGTACCGCCGCGATCGCCGTGAAGGCGTCACCTTCGCGGAAGATGTGTTCGCCCTCGCGGAACGGCCCGATGTGCTCGACCAGCACGTGAAGTTCTCGCAACTGGCTCTTGTCATAGCCGCTGTCGAGACAGGCAGTGGAGAAGGCGCAGGTGCTGCAGAACTGGAAGTCGGTTCCGTCGTCGGCGATGGGCGAGGCGCGCAGCGGGCGCCGCAGGATCTCGCTCACGCGAGTGAGCCCGGGGTCAGATCACGCGTGAATAGCGCGGCTCGGATGCGGGAGTACGGGCAGGCTGCAGATAGCGATCGAAGCACATCGCGATGATACGCACCAGCATCCGTCCGCGCGAGGTGACGGCGATCCGCCGCGCGTCGACCCGCACCAGACCGTCGGCCTCCAGCGCCACCAACTGTGCCAGTGCGTCGGCGAAATAAACGGAGAAATCGATATCGTAGCGGTCCTCGAAAGCCGCGATGGACACCTCGCCCTGGCACATGAGTCCCTGGATCAGGTCGGCGCGCATCACGTCGTCGGGTGACAGCTCCAGGCCCCGCCACACCGGCAAGCGGCCTGCGTCGAGTGCGATCTCCCATGACGGCAGATCGCGCGGGTTCTGGCTGAAGCTGTCGCCGATATGGCTGATGGCGCTGACCCCCAGGCCAACGAGGTCGGAGTCCGCGTGCGTAGTGTAGCCCATGAAGTTGCGATGCAGATCGCCACGCGCGTGCGCTCGGGCGAGATCGTCTTCTGGCAAGGCGAAATGGTCCATGCCGATGTAGCGGTAGCCTGCGACGGATAGCTTCTCGATCGCCAGTTGCAGCAAGGCGAGCTTTGTCTCCGCGGAGGGAAGATCGGCCTCCACGATCTGCCGCTGCGCCTTGAACAGCGAAGGCAGGTGCGC
>JBKJTK010000260.1:0-4159 GCA_046590875.1 Chiayiivirga sp. | reverse complement strand
GTCCTGAGGGTGGATCCCGTGTCATCGGCCATCCTTGGCCTGCACGGGATGAGTTCATCCTGAGGGTGGATCCCGTGTCATCGGCCATCCTTGGCCTGCACGGGATGAGTTCGTCCTGAGGGTGGATCCCGTGTCATCGGCCATCCTTGGCCTGCACGGGATGAGTTCATCCTGAACTCACTTTCCGATGCAGAAGCTTGCAAGTACGGGCTTAACAGCACCCGTCCACGACTCTCGCGCAGTCCGTTTGGTTGGTGGGCCACCCGGTGGGCCGGAGCGGCCCCAGTGCCCATCTGCCGGGGCCCCACAGTTCAGCAAACTCTGGTCTCTTGAAGCACAGTGCCGGATTCCCCCGGCAGGGGAACAGCAGGAAGCTGATCTGTTCCGTGTAGGCCATGTAACTGAGGCTGTCGTCGCGCAGTAAGTGCGCGAAGCTCCATGCCTTGTTGACGATGCGCTGGGTGACGTTGTGGTTCATGGCGCTCCTTGCTTCGCGATCCGCTCCAGCGTCTCAGCGAGTTGGCGATAGTCGGTTTCGCGCTTGATTGCGGAGCGTTGTGCAAGGTTTTGCAGCTTGCGTCGCACCCCCGGAAGGTTGGCGGCAAGGGGCAGGCCAATGAGTGCGAAGTCGGGGGCCTCGCGTTCCACCGACACGAGAAAGTCGCTGGCTGCTTTGTCCATCAGCCCTGGAAGTTGCGCCAGCAATCGGGTCCTGGTGGCGAGCAGTTCCTCCACCGTCGTCGGCTGGGCGGTCATGCCATCGAACTGGCTGCGAAACGACGTGGCGAGATCTCTCGGATCACTCGGTTCCAGCAGCTCCGATGCTGGCTTGGGACTGGCGGTCAGATATACGAGGAAGGTGCGCCACAGGTGCGCGTCGAGGCGTCCGGAATCGAGCAGCAAGCCGATGTCGAAGAGATCGCGCGGGTGCTGACGGCTCAATGCCGCAACAAGCTTGCCGGCATAGAGGTCTGCGAAGTCGAGTACTTGCATCTCCGCGAATCCGAACTCCGCCTGGACGCGCGGCTGCACTGTCATCACCCGCACGGGATGAACCGTTCCGCGCATCACCGGCGTGGTTTCAATTTGTACGCGGGCGCCAGGGCGCGAGGCGATCAACCGGGTAACGCTGTCTGCGCCTGCCGGGGCGGATGCGGCGACATGCAGGCGCATAGGTGGTGCGCGCAGTGTCCGAGCGAGCGCATCGAGTGCCGCGGTGATGGCGCGCCGATCTTCAGCGAAGTCGGCGACCGGCAGCCAGGTCAGATCCACATCGACAGACAACCGCGGCAGGTCGTGCTCGAACAGGTTGATTGCGGTGCCACCCTTGAGCGCGAAGCGCGGCTCGCGTGCGACCACCGGCAGCAGGTCGGTCAGTAGCTGCAGCCGCTCGCGGAACGGGTCAGCCCAGCTGCTCATCGAGGTCCTTCGGCAGGCTGATTCCATACTTCGGGTGCAAGCGTTCGCCGGCGCGCAGGACACGCTTGCCTGCGCCGAGATCGACGCCTGCGAGATCCAGGTGCGCGAACCAGGCGTGGCCGTGGCGTTCGGCCAGGGCGAGGAACAAGCGCTTCACCTTGACGCTGGCGCAGCATTGCAGCAACACGCTCATCAACGGCGGACGGAGGCGCGACATGCCCTGGAGGATGGCATCGGCCTCTACCGTCGAAGCGATCTGAGGGACGCCGAGCAGCAACTCCAAGATGGCGCGCTCCGGCAGCGCCGTCGCGAGAGAGGTGTCCGGTCGGTCGCCAGGCATCAACTCCAGTCCGGCTTCCCGCAGCGCTTCTTGGTCAGCGAGCAGGTCGGGCGTCAGTGCGGCCAGCCCGAGCTTCGCGTCCGGTATCACGGTGAACGCCTCCGGCAGACCGAGCTGGTTCACCCACCCGGGCAGTCGCGTTCGGCCGTACAGCGTCACCGGGGCCGGTCCCATCCGCAGGTAGTGGTCCTGGCCCTGGAGGGTGAGAGCATGGCGCCCGCCCAAGTGAAGCGGCAGGCCAGCCAGCCGCTGCAGCGAGAACACAACGGTCTGCCAGGTCGGCTTGCTTCCGGCCCGATGGAAGACGCCTCGCGCGGGCGACTGCAGCCAGCCGCGCTGGACGTAGTGCCCGAGCAAGCTGCGCGTATAGCCACGTGCCAACAGCCAGCCCGAGGGCGCCAGCCAGCCGTCCCCGAGCGCGGCGAGAAGATTGTTTAGTTTTCTCTGATTTTGTCCAGCCATACTAGACATATAAGCACAAAATTGAACCGCAGATGACCATAGGTTTGATTTTGCATCGTAATGCCCAACGAAGTTGGACAAAAATGGACGCTTCGAGCTCAGGGACGGGCAGCGTAGGGCTGCAAACGCGTTGGCAGCCGAAACAAGCGCGAATGGAGCACCTCCCACTCAGCAGTCCCCGGTCACGATCAACCGAAACGACCGGTCACGATCACCGAAATGCGCATTGGCCGAGGGACGAACCGACACGTTGACACAAAGCCGCGACGCCAAAAGTGGCGACGGCGCTCTTGGAATTGACGGGTTAATCTGTGGAGGGGATTTCCAGGAAACGCCAATGACAACGGTCAGTCAGGACGCCGCCCAATCGGCGTTGTTTCGCAGCAGCCTGCCCATTGGAACCAAACTAGATCGCGCGCGCGTCCAACTGCTCGAACTGACCGCGCGCAATCGGTTGCTCAACATCCCGCGGAGCAAGGCGCGCAGCGGCAGCCTCATCGAAATCGTCGACGAGCGAGCGGCGGAGGTGTATCGACTGCTGGTGAACGAAGGCAAAGCGCTTACCTTTGCCACCGGACGAAGCGCGGCCGGCGAGACCGACACCGAAGCCGAGGAAGTCGAAGATCTCGAACAACCCGGTGACGATGGCGTAACCAGCGCGGAGTGGCGAATCGGCACACCGACACCCGGCTTCAAACCCGCCTGACATCCAAGGGACTCCAAAAGCGCTTGCTCAAGCTCTACTTCGACGCGCGCACGCTCGAAGAAGAGCAAGGCGTCAACGTGCTCTACCTGGCGCTCGGCACTCTCAAATGGATTGACCCGAACAACGTGGCCAATGTGCGGTACGCACCGCTGGTCTCGGTGCCGGTTTCCCTCGAACGCGCCACCGCCGGCGACCGCTTCAAGCTCAAATGGCGCCAGGAGGACCCTTCTTCGAATCTGTCGCTCGACGCGATGGTCGATCGTATTCACCTGTTGAAGCTTCCAGCCTTCGACACCAGCGAAGAGTTCGACTACAGGCCCGTGGGCCATCTGGTGGGCCGCACACCGTCGGATTCCATTGAATCATGCCGAATCCAAAAAGCAATGCGCAGGCCCGTCGCTGCCGCTTTTGAGGACGCTATCGGATCCCATCGATATTCGTTGGACCAAAAACTACTTTCCGATGCAAAAGCTGGCGAAGATGCGGCCCAGTAGGTCGTCGCTGCGGAATTCGCCGGTAATCTCGTTCAATGCGACCTGGGCCAGATGCAGTTCCTCGGCGGTGAGTTCGCCGACACGCGCGGCGAGACGCTCGAGGGCCGCCTGCAGATGAGTCCCGACCCGATGCAAGGCTTCGACGTGGCGCGCGCGCGCGCTGAAGGCGCCGTCGCCGCCCTCGCCCAGGCCGGCGGCGCGCTTGAGTTCGACGACCAATCGATCCAGACCCACGCCGCTGCGGGCGGAGATCGACAGGTGCCGGCCGTCGGTGCGGGATTCATCCAAAAGCGCTGCCTTCCCGAGATCGGACTTGTTGTGCAGCCACAGCACCTCCGGCACCGCGCGCAGGGTCGGTTCGAGCGCGGCCGCATCGTCGTCGGGCGCGAGTACCGCGAGCGCGAGATCGGCGCGTTGCAGTTCCGCCTGTGCGCGACGCATGCCCTCGCGCTCGATCGTGTCGCCCCCGGCACGCAGGCCTGCGGTGTCGACCAACGTGATTTCGATGCCATCCAGTCGCACACTTTCGCGCAGCAGGTCGCGCGTTGTCCCCGGAACATCAGCCACGATCGCGCGATCGAAGCCTGCGAGCGCATTCAGCAGTGAACTCTTGCCGGCGTTCGGTGGCCCCGCGATGACCACGTGCAAGCCGTCGCGCAGGCGCTGCCCGCGTTGGGCTTCGCGCAGCAGTTGGGCGTGCTCGGCGCGCGCCGCGTCGAGCTTGGCGGCGATCTGTCC
>JBKJTK010000496.1:0-6038 GCA_046590875.1 Chiayiivirga sp. | reverse complement strand
TCGACATCGAGGAGCGTGGAGTGGGAGAGCAGCTTCATGGGATGCGCTTCATGACGTCTCGACGATACGATGGTTCAAGCCGGGATCGCGTCCGCGCAGCATGATGGTCGACGCAGCTTGTGCAATTCCGTTCGCCCTGCAATCGCCGCGACATGACGTTGCGGCCCGCGGCCACGACTCCTGTCATGACGGGGCGCTGATATCGCCACTCGGGTTCGGCAGTTCCATCAAAAGCTCGCGGACCTGCGCGTACAATCTGGTCAAGTCGTTCTGGATCGTCTTCCAGACGATTTCCCAATCGACCTTGAAGTACCCGTGGGCCACGGCGTTGCGCATCTGATAGGCGAAGGCGAATGGCACCTCCGGATGCGCGGTGGCAAATGCCGGAAAATGCAATTCGATGTTGTGGCTTGCTTCCCCGAGGATCTCGAAGTTGCGGATTACGGCATCCTGCACCAATTCGTTCTGAAGAAAAGCCGGCTCCGACAGGTCCTCCGTGTACCGCTCGATCCGTTCGATTGCTTCCAGGATGTGTGCGAGGTAATCGGCGAGCCGCTGCGGATCGCGGCTCATACGGGAACCGCCTCGGCCAGCACGGAGGAACGAAATCTCTCGGGCAGCGCGTTTGGAGTCACGACGTCTACTTCGACGCCAAGGAGTTGGAGTAGTTCGTGACGGATCGCTCCGATATCGAACAAGGTCGTCTGTGGCGTCGGATCGATCAGCAAGTCCAGGTCGCTGCCTTCTGTGTCCTCGCCATGAACAACCGAGCCGAACACGCGCGCGTTACGGCCACGGTGCGCTTCGACGACGCGGCGGATGGCGACGCGATGAAGACTCAGGGCATCAGAGGGTTTCAACGGGGATCTCCAACGCAAGGTGCGAAGTTGTGCCATCGAAATGCTACCCGATCTTCCGCCCCCACGGGGCACCTCGCTCCGCGCCCCGGCCCATGCGCTTCGCGCTCGGGCGTTCAGTCATGCGCAAGACAATGGCTTGCGCGCAGCACTCCTTCACCCCACAAGGGGAGAAAGGAATATCCGCGAATGGCACTTACTTTGTGACAGTCCGACCCAACTCGCCGTCATTCCAGCCCTTCGACAGGCTCAGGACAGGCCGGCCTGCGGCCGAGCTGGAATCCATTTTGACGTCTGCGGCAGGTCCAACGGAGATCAAGATGGATCCCAGCTTTCGCTGGGATGACGGGATCTGTGATTTTGCGCCTAGGTCAGCGCCATTCGTTGCGAAGGGTGGCTTCTCAGTCCCGCTCGCTTTCTGACGTCAGGCGCGTAACGAAAGCGTCGTAATCCGCAGTCATCGGCACGGCATGCGCCGGACGCGCGAGCAGTGCGGTCAGGGCAGGCGGCAGCGGAACCGACTCGCCGATCAGCGGTTCGACGATGCTCTCGAACTTCGCCGGATGTGCAGTGGCGGCGATGGCCCACGTGTCGTCACTGGTTGCTCGCAACGATTCACGCAAATGCAAGCCCGTTGCCGTGTGCGGGCAGACGGCAACGCGGTATTGCTGCCAGGTGTCGCGGATGACGTTGCGGATACCGTCATCGTCGACGCTGTTGGCGACGAACTCGCGGCGCAGCGTTGCATTGTCCGAGATCAGCCAGCGGAGTCGCTCGAAATTGCTCGGCGCGCCGACGTCCATCGCGTTCGCAAGCGTGGCGACGCTGGCGCGCGGGGTGTAGTCGCCCCCTGCGAAGAACTCCGGCAGCACGCGGTTGGCATTGGTGGCGATTGCGATGCGGCCGATCGGCAGGCCGAGCGCACGTGCGAGCGCGGCCGCGACTGCATTGCCGAGATTGCCGGTGGGCACCACGAAGTTTAGCGGTTCGCCGTGTTTTCGATGATGGATCAGCGCGGCATGCGCGTAGTACGCCATCTGCGGCAGCAAGCGGCCGAGGCTGATGCTGTTGGCGGAACTCAACGGAACGCGGCCTTGAAGTGCGGTGTCGTTGAGCGCGCGCTTCACCAGCGCCTGGCAATCGTCGAAGCTGCCGGCAACGCGCAGCGCGCGCACGTTGTCGCCGAAGGCGCCGAGTTGATGCGCCTGTCGCGGCGAGACGCGCCCGTCGGGATACAGAATCACGACCCGCAGGCCCTCGATGCCGTGAAAGGCGCCGCCGACTGCGGCGCCCGTATCGCCTGAGGTTGCAACGACAATCGTCAATGGCGGGTCGTCCGGATCGCGCAGTCGACGCAGGCAAGCGGCGAGGAAGCGCGCGCCATAATCCTTGAACGCCGCGGTCGGACCGTGGAACAGTTCGAGCAGGTAGGTCGTTGCGTCGAGACGCCGCAACGGCGCGTCGAAGTCGTAAGCCTCGGCGCAGATCGCGTCCAGTTCAGGCGCTAGCCGATCATCGGCAAAGAACGGACGCAGCAAGGTGGCGGCGACGGCGGGCAGGGTCTGTGCCGCAGCGAAATCTTCGATCGACAGTGTCGGTAGTCGCTCGGGCACGAACAATCCGCCGTCGGGCGCGAGTCCAGCGGCCAGCGCGTCGGACAGCCGCGTCGGCGCGGTGCCGCCGCGAGTCGAGACATAGTGCATCACGACATCGCCCCCAGGATCAGCTCAGCGCGCGGGCCAGCGACCGGCGAGACCCAGGCTTCGCTGCGCACGCCGATTGACTCGAATCCCGCGCACATCGACGCCACCGCGTTCTCCGCCGCGGCGCGCGTTTCGAACCAGGCGAAGACGCTCGGCCCGGCGCCGGAAATACTCGCACCCATGGCGCCGGCATCCAGTGCAGCCTGCTTCACCGCGTGGAATCCGGGGATCAAGGGCGCGCGGCGCGGTTCGACCAGCACATCGGCGAGTCCTGCGCGCACCAGGCCCGCGTCGCCGCGTTCGCATCCGGTCAGCACCAGCGCGAAATTGCTGCTCTGCGCGACAATGGTCTTCAGTTCATAGCTGCCGGCGAGCGCTTCGCGCGCACGCCGCGTCTCTAACACTTGATCCGGATGCACCAGCACGCAATGCCAGGCCTGGGGTACGCGCAGCTTGATCAGTCGATCCGTGGTTGCCAGCACCAGTCCACCCAGCAGCATCGCGCCAAGGTTGTCACCGTGGCGGCCGCCGCTGGCGACCGCTTCGCCTTCGAGCGCGAAGGGATACAAGGCTTCTCGTGACAGCGGTTCATCGAGCAATGCGTTCGCCGCGACCAGCGCTGCAACGCAGGAGGCCGCCGAGCCGCCCATGCCGGAGCCCAGCGCAATGCCCTTGTCGAGTTCCAGTTCGAAGCCAAAGGGCAGCGCGAGTGCTTCCCGCAGTGCGACCAGGGCGCGACCCGCGGTATTTTTCTCGGCCTCCATCGGCAGTGCGCCTGCGATGCCGCGGATCGCCACGACGCGAACAACGGGTTCCGAGATGCGACGTACGGTGGCGGTGTCGCCCGCTCCTTCGATGCTGTGTCCGAGCAGATCGAATCCGACCGCGACGTTGCCGACGCTGGCCGGGGCGAATGCGCGTGCTTCGGTATTCTTCTCATCCGGGCTCACAGACGCGCTCCGAGTGCGGCACCGACGCGCAGCAAATCGGCGAATACGCCCGCGGCGGTGACTTCCGGTCCCGCGCCCGGGCCCTGCACGATCAGCGGATTGTTGCAGTAGCGGCGGGTGGTGAATTGCACGATGTTGTCGGTCAGTTGCAGATGCGCGAACGCGTGCGTGGTCGGCAGTTCGATCAGGCCGACGCGCGCGCCATCGGCGTCGAGCCGGGCGACGTAGCGCAATACCTTGCCCTCCGCCGTGGCGCGTGCATGACGCTGCTGCATCACGTTGTCGAACTCTCCGAGCCGCGCGAGGAAGTCGGACGCCGGAATTTCTGCAAGCTCGCCGGGAATCAGCGATTCGACCTGGACTTGGTCGAGATTCAGTTTGCGTCCGGCTTCCCGCGCCAGGATCACCAGCTTGCGCGCCACATCGATGCCAGAGAGATCGTCGCGCGCATCAGGTTCCGTGTAGCCAAGCGCATGCGCCTCGCGCACCAGTTGTGAGAATGGTTGGGTGCCGTCGTAGCGGTTGAACAGCCAGGCGAGGGTTCCCGACAGGATGCCTTCGACGGCGACCAACTCGTCGCCAGTGTCGAGCAGGTCGCGGAGCGTCGAGATGACGGGCAGACCCGCGCCGACCGTGGCTTCGTAGCGGAAGCGTGCTCCGCCGCGAACGGCCGCATCGCGGGCCGCCTGCCATTGCGGCAAAGGCCCGGCACCGGCCTGCTTGTTCGGCGTGATGACGTGGATGCCTGCAGCGAGCCAGTCGGCGTAGCGCGCGGCGACGTTCGGGCTGGCGCTGCAATCCACGATCACGGCATGCGGCAGATGCGCCGCCTGCACATGCGCGGTGAAGGCATCGAGATCGCAGGTCGTGCCCTGATCAAGCCGTTCGCGCCACGGCGTCGCCACGCCTGCGCCTTCGGTCAGGTGCATCTGGCGGCTGCTGGCCAGCGCACGCAGTCGCAGATCGAGATTCGATTCGCGTGCCAAGCGCGGCGCAGCCGCCGCTATCTGGTCCAGCAAGGCCGCACCGACCTTGCCCGGACCGATCACCCCAAGCGAGATGGTCTGAGGTGACAACCAGAAACCTGCATGCGCGGCTCGCAGCGCCTTGGTCGCATCGGCGGAAGAAATCGCAGCGGAAATATTGCGTTCCGAGGCGCCCTGCGCGATGGCGCGCACGTTCACCCGCGCCCGCGCCAGCGCGCCGAAGAAACGCGCCGCCACGCCCGGCGTGCCCGCCATGCCATCACCGACGGCAGCCAGCACACTGATGCCGGGTTCCAGCGTGACGCGCTGGATCTGACCCTGTGCGATTTCCGGTCCAAATGCGCGCGCCAGCGCAGCGCGTCCGGTCTCGGCTTGCGCCGCGCGCACCACGCAACAGATCGAATGCTCGGACGACCCTTGGGAGATCATCACCACCGATACACCCGCCGCGCGCAAGGTCGCGAACACACGCTCGGCGGTGCCGGGCACCCCGATCATGCCGCTGCCTTCGACGTTGAGCAGCGCGAGATCCGACGCCAGCGACAGTCCTTTCGCCGGCAGCGGGGCATCGCGATCGCCTTCGGCGTCGATGCGCGTGCCCGGATGGTCGGGGTTGAAGGTATTGCGGATCAGGATCGGCAGGCCACGCGCGATTGCCGGCGCCATCGTCTGCGGATGGATGACCTTGGCGCCGAAATAGGCCAGCTCGCAGGCCTCGTCGTAACTCATGCGCGGCAACAGCACCGCGTCGGGCACCTCTCGCGGATCGGCCGAGAGCACCCCGTCGACGTCGGTCCAAATATGCAGTTCGGTGGCGTCGAACAGGGCCGCGAAGATCGCCCCGGAAAAATCACTACCGTTGCGGCCGAGCGTCGTCGACACGCCGTTCGCGTCGCGCGCGACGAAGCCAGTCACCACGACGCGAGGATGCGGGTTGGCGTTGCGCCAGACTTGCAGACGCGCCGCGCTCGTTTCCCAGTCGACTGCCACGCCCAGTTCGTTGCGGCCAACGACCAATACGTCGCGCGCATCGAGGACCGCGGCGTTCGATCCTTGCGCGGCAAGTGCGGCGCCGAGCAGACGCGCCGACCAGACCTCGCCTAGACCGTGCACACGCGCCAGCGCGCCTTCGCCGCTCGGTCCCAGCAGCGCGATTGCAGCGAGCAATGCGGCCAGTTCATCGAACTGCGCCACCAGCCAGCTATGCGTGAGCCCGCTGTCGAAACTGCCGATCGCCTGTGCCGTGCCCAGATGTCTTTCGCGCAATGCGTCCCACGGCGCGCGCCATGGGCGCCCCGACACGGCGGCATCGGCCAGTTCGATCAGTGCGTCAGTGACGCCGTGCATGGCGGAAACCACGGTGACCTGATGCGCCTCGACGCGAGCGCGCAGCAGCGAGGCGACATGGCGATAGCGTTCCGCATAGGCGAGGCTGGAACCGCCGAACTTGTGCGCGATCAAGGCGGACGGGAGCGGCACCCGCAAGTCATCCGCGGTGGGCAAGTGGGCGTCAGGAGCAAGCGCGTTCATCTGGGCCTCGGT
>JBKJTK010000456.1:0-8626 GCA_046590875.1 Chiayiivirga sp. | reverse complement strand
CCGGAGCTGGGTGAGTTCCTGTCCCGGACGCGTACGCTCGCCGGTGCGGTGGCGGCGGGACAGCCGGCGTCGCTGGAAGAGCTCGACAACCTGCGCGGCCTCGCCGCGCTGGCGGAGGGCGCCGAACTGCGGCTCAAGGCCTCGCTGGACAAGCTGATGGCGTCGGATGCGGCGGTCCGCACTTCGCTGCAGGCCGGCGCGCGCGCCATCTCCATGGAGGTACGAAATACCCGCAAGCTGGTGACCCAGGTCACTACCGGTGACTTGCCAGCTGCCGGAGCATCTGTCGGCCAGGGCACGGAGCGCAGCCGCATCGCCGGGGTGGGCGAGCTGCAGACGACGCTCGCTCCCATCCTGGACAGGTCGCTCAACCAACGGATGGCCAAGCACCAGCGACAATTGCAGTCCACGCTCGGCTGGGCTGCGCTGGCTGGCCTCACCGTGCTGGTTATCGGCTTCTTCATCGTGCGCGACATCACCCAGCCATTGCGCCAGGTCGTCAACGTTGCCAACCAGGTCGCGGTGGGCAACCTGAATGTCGAGCCGATCTCCAGCGACCGCAAGGACGAGATCGGCGCGCTCGCCCGGTCGTTCGATCGGATGATCATGGCGCTGCGCGAGCAGGTGCTGCTGGTGCAGGACATCGCCGACGGCGACCTGACCGGCACCATCAAGCCGCAGTCGGCCAACGACGACATGGGTAACGCGCTCGTTGAAATGCTCGAGCACCTGTCAAGCCTGGTCAGCGAAGTCCACCGCTCTGGCATCCAGGTCAACACCTCGGCGACGCAGATTTCCGCCACCGCGCGCGAGCAGCACTCCACCGCCAGCGAAATCGCCGCAACCACCACCCAGATTAGCGCGACATCCAAGGAAATATCCGCGACCTCCAAGGAAATGGTCCGGACCATGACCGAAGTGTCCGAGGCGGCGGAACAGTCCGCCAACCTGGCGGGTAGCGGACAGGCTGGGCTGACCCAGATGGAAGAAACCATGCACCGCGTGATGGACGCGACCGGATCGATCAACGCCAAGCTCGCCGTGCTCAACGAGAAGGCAGGCAACATCACCCAGGTGGTGACCACCATCACCCGGGTCGCCGACCAGACCAATCTGCTTTCGCTCAATGCGGCGATCGAAGCGGAAAAGGCCGGCGAGTACGGCCGCGGGTTCTCGGTGGTGGCCACCGAGATTCGGCGCTTGGCCGACCAGACCGCGGTGGCCACCTACGACATCGAACAGATGGTCAAGGAAATCCAGTCGGCGGTATCTGCTGGGGTTATGGGCATGGACAAGTTTTCCGAAGAAGTCCGTCGCGGCATGGATGAGGTACAGCAGGTCGGGTCGCAACTGTCGCAAATTATCAATCAGGTGCAGCAGATGGCGCCGCGCTGCGAAGCGGCCAGCGAAGGCATGCGCGCCCAGGCCACCGGCGCCGAACAAATCACCCAGGCGCTCTCGCAGCTGAGTGAGGCGGCCTTGCAAACGGTGGAATCCCTGCGCCAATCCAACCAGGCCATCGACGGCTTGCACCAGTCCGCCAGCGGATTGCGCGACGGCGTTTCCCGGTTCAAGTTGGGCGGCTGAAATGGCCATCGCAACGCGCGGGCGTACAGCACCCGGCACGACGCGGGTAACGGTCTAGACGTGCTCTTCCTTCTGTTCCACCTTGACCGGGACCGCTATGCCATCGACGTGCGGCAAGTCGCGGAAGTGCTGCCGCTGATCGGGGTAAAACAGATTCCGCAGGCACCCGCTGCGGTGAGGGGTGCAATCAATTACCGCGGCCTCAGCGTGCCATTGATCGATCTGAGCCAATTAGCCCTGGGACGTCCGGCGCCGCCGAAGCTGACCACGCGTATCGTGTTGGTGCAGTATCCCGACGGCAGTGGTCAGTCGCGCCTGCTTGGCTTGCTGGCCGAGCAAGTCACCAAAACGATGAGTCGCGCAGCGGCCGACTTCAAGGACTCCGGGGTGACGGTTCCGGATGCGCCTTACCTGGGCCGCGTCGCCTCCGATGCGCACGGACTGGTGCAATGGATCAAGGTCGAGCAGCTACTGCCGAGCGAACTTCGCGACTTGCTTTTCCAGCCGGCGCTGGAGGCCTGATGGCCGGCGTGGACTTCGAAGCCTTGCTCAAGGATGCCATGGGCCTGGACGCGGCTTCCCTCGGACCGACCACCATCGCTCGCGCCGTGCAGGCACGAATGGCCACCTGCGGGATCCCCGGCGCGCACGCGTACTGGCTGCGGATTCGCGCGTCGCCAAGCGAGTTGCAGGAGTTGATCGAAGCGGTGGTGGTGCCGGAAACCTGGTTCTTTCGCGATCGTGAGGCGTTCGTCGCGCTGGCCGACATGGCCCGCGCCGAACTGATCGAGCACCCGGCGAGGTCCGAGTTGCGATTGCTCAGTTTGCCGTGCTCGTCGGGCGAAGAGCCGTTCTCTATGGCCATCGCCTTGCTCGAGGCCGGCATTCCCGACAGTCGCTTTCGCGTCGCCGGCATCGACATCAGCCAGCGGGCCCTGGAATTGGCGGGCCAGGCCTGTTACGGACTGAATTCTTTTCGAGGCCAGGAACTGGGCTTTCGTGCACGGCATTTCCAGGCGGCAGACGGGAAATGGCAGCTAGCCGAGCGTGTCCGCAAGCGGGTGTGCTTCCAGCAAGGGAATTTGTTCGCCGCTGATTTCCTGCCCGGGCGCGATCTGTACGACTACATTTTCTGCCGCAACGTACTGATCTATTTCGACCAGCGCACGCAGGCGCGCGCGCTTGAAGTGTTGCTGCGCCTGCTCACTCCCCAAGGCTGCCTGTTCGTGGGACCGTCTGAGACGGCTCTGCTGCCGCGACAGCGACTGGCTTCGGCGCAACGGCCGATGGCGTTTGCGTTCCGTCATGCGGTCGAAGCGGTTCCTGTTGCAAGTGCAACGACGCGGCCCAAGCCAGCGATCGCTGCCGCTGGCAATTCGGACGTCGCTGCATCCCGCAAGCAGGTCAACCATTCCACCAGCAGGTCGCCGCCCGGCAATTCGCCAGCGACGAACTATTCCTCGGTGACGATGGTGCAAGGAAAGCTGGCCAACCCTCGAGCGGATGGCGAGGCTGCATTGGCGAAGATGCAGGAGCTGGCCAATCAGGGCCGGCTGATCGAAGCCACCGCGGCCGGCAAACAGTACCTGCGCGAATACGGGACGTCGGCGCGCGCGTTCTGCCTGCTCGGTGTGATCCGCGATGCAGCCGGCGATCCGACCGCCGCCGCGGCGCTGTATCGCAAAGCCCTGTATCTGGATCCCGGGCACCAGGAGTCGTTGACGCACCTGGCTTTTCTGCTCGACAAACAGGGTAACGGCAACGCGGCGCGGGTCTTGCGGGAGCGCTTGCAGCGGCTCAATTCGGGGGCCTCCGGATGAGCCGGGAGTCTCACCCAACCACCACGCTGCCGCCGGCAATCGTCGATTGCTGGAACCGGATTGGCGTGCGCGGCGACAACTCCTGCCCGCAGTTGGTCATTCACGTGCACTGCCGCAATTGTCCCGTCTATTCGACGGCTGCGATCCAGATCCTGGATCGCGAACGGCCGATCGATGAAATTGAGAATGCAACCCGCCTGTTTTCCGCCATCAAGCTCGATCAGCAACGGGCCGACCGGTCGCTATTCGTGTTCCGGATTGGCGGCGAATGGCTGGCGCTGCCGACCGGGGTACTCGACGAAGTTGCCGACCTGCGCGCCATACATTCGCTGCCGCATCGACGCAGTGGCATCGTCCTGGGCCTGGCCAACGTGCGCGGCGAGCTGCTCGTCTGCGTCTCGCTGGCCCACCTGCTCGGAGTCGAGGCAATCGTCGATGTCCATGCTTCGCGGCAGCAGCGCGCGGTGCATCGCCGGCTGCTGGTCATGCGCCATGCCAGCGGGCGCCTGGCCTTTCCGGTGGATGAGGTGCATGGCACCCAGCGTTTCAACGAAACCGAACTGCAACCGGTGCCGACCACGGTGGCCAAGGCCAGCGCCAGCTACAGCCGGGCGATGTTGTCCTGGCGCGAACATGCGGTCGGCCTGCTTGACGACGAGCTACTGTTTCACAGCCTGAATCGAAGCCTGGCATGAGCGCTGACCTCAGCCAGTTCTCGATGCACGATCTGTTCCGGCTGGAAGTGGATGGGCAACGCGAAATCCTGACCACCGGTCTGCTTGCACTGGAGCGACAGCGCGATGCCGCCGACCAGCTCGAAGCCTGTATGCGTGCCGCGCATTCGCTCAAGGGCGCCGCGCGCATCGTCGGATTGCTTGCGGCGGTCAGTGTCGCCCACGCGATGGAAGATTGTTTCGTTGCCGCGCAGCAGGGGCGGATCATCCTGCGCAAGACGCGAATCGATCTGCTTTTGCGTGGGTTGGATCTGCTGGTGAGGATCGCCAACACGCCCGAGGCCGAGGCCCAGCAATGGGCCGGCGCGGCCCCAGCGGAAGTGCTCAGCTTCCAAAAGGCGCTCGCGGCTGCGCTGGAGACCGATGCCGACGAGTTTTTGCCGCAGGAGTTGGATCTCGCGACGCAGACATCACCCACGGAGGTCGCTGCGGCGCCGGCAGGCGCGTCGACGGCGGCATCGTCGACCGCAGACGGCAAGGACCGCACCCTGCGCGTGGCGGCACAGAACCTCAATCGACTTCTCGGGCTCAGCGGCGAGTCCCTGGTCGAGTCGCGTTGGCTCACGCCGTTCGCCGAGTCCCTGCTCCGGCTCAAGCGCATGCAAGGCGATGCCGGCCGTCGCTTGAGCACGCTGCAGGAGTCGCTTTCGGGAGTCGCGCTGGACGATCGCGTGCATAGCGCGCTGGCCGACGCGCGCCGACAAGTCGTCGATTGCGAACAGTTCCTCGGCCAGCGCCTGGCCGAACTGGAATTGTTCGATCAACGATCGGGCAGCGTCGCGCGGCGGCTCTACGATGAGGCAATCGCCTGCCGGATGCGTCCGTTCTCGGATCGCGTCCAGGCGTTCCCGCGCATGGTTCGGGACCTGGCCCACGAATTGGGCAAGCAGGTGCGTCTGGAAATCATCGGCGAATCGACCCAGGTCGATCGCGACGTGCTGGAAAAACTTGAGGCTCAGCTCACCCATCTGTTGCGCAATTCGCTGGATCATGGCATCGAGACGCCCGCCGAACGCACCGCGCTGGGCAAGCCGGCTGAGGGCGAGATCCGGCTGGAGGCGCGGCACACGGCAGGCATGCTGCAGATTTACGTGTCCGATGATGGTCGCGGTATCGAACTGGATCAGGTGCGGCGCACCGTCGTGCAACGCGGCCTGACCGACCAGGCCACCGCCGACCAACTCACTGAAGCGGAACTGCTTGAATTCCTGTTCCTGCCCGGCTTCACCGTCAAGCAAACCGTGAGCGAGATTTCCGGACGTGGGGTCGGACTGGATGCGGTGCAGAACATGGTCAAGCAACTGCGCGGTAGCTTGCGCGTGTCGACCGAGCCGGGGCGCGGCGCCCGCTTCCAGATACATTTGCCGCTGACTGTTTCCGTGGTGCGCGCCCTGCTGACCGAGATTGGCGGCGAGCCCTATGCGTTCCCGTTGGCTTTCATCGCCAACACGCTCAGTGTGTCGCGGACAGACATCCAGGTACTGGAAGGACGTCAGCACTTCAGCAGTGAGGGCCGCCAGGTCGGTCTGGTCGCAGGCCTGCAGGTGCTGGGCGGCAATGATGCCGGGCAGACCCGGGCCGAGTTACCGGTGGTGGTGGTCGGCGACCACAACAGCAAGTACGGCGTGGTGGTAGATCGTTTCCTGGGCGTGCGCGAACTGGTCGTGCAGTCCCTGGATCCGCGCCTGGGGAAAATCAAGGACATCAGCGCCGGCGCGCTGCTCGAAAACGGCGTACCGGCGTTGATCGTCGATGTCTACGACCTGATGCGTTCGATCGACAAACTCATCGACACCGGCCATTTGAACAAGGTCGGCAACGCGACCGACGAGGTGCGTCCGGGGCCGCGACGCAAGCGGGTGCTGGTCGTCGATGACTCGCTGACCGTACGCGAACTGGAACGCAAGCTGATCGAGAGTGGCGGCTTCGAAGTCGAAGTGGCGGTGGATGGCGCCGACGGCTGGAACGCCGTGCGCGTCGGCCACTTTGACCTGGTGGTCACCGATGTCGATATGCCACGGATGGACGGCATCGGCCTGGTTACGTTGATCAAGCAGGACCCACGCCTGCAATCGGTGCCGGTGTTGATCGTTTCCTACAAGGATCGCGAAGAAGACCGGCAAAGAGGCCTGGAAGCGGGCGCCGACTTTTACCTGACCAAGGGCAGCTTCCACGACGAGACTTTGTTGCAGGCCGTGCGCGATCTGGTCGGCGAAGCCGGTGCCGGACTAAACGCATGAGGATCGCCATCGTCAACGATTCGCCAATCGCAGTCGAAGCGCTTCGTCGTTCGGTGGCCTATGACTCCGAATACCAGATTCTGTGGACCGCGACCAATGGCGCCGAGGCCGTTGAGCTTTGCGCGCAGCAAACGCCAGACCTGGTGCTGATGGACTTGATCATGCCCGGAATGGACGGCGTGGAAGCCACGCGGCGGATCATGGCCACGTGTCCGTGCGCGATCCTGGTGGTCACCGCGAGTGTCGGCGCCAACAGCTGGCGCGTGTTCGATGCCATGGGCCACGGTGCGCTGGATGCCGTGGACACGCCGGCGCTGGGCCTGGGCCAAGACCGCGCCGCAGCGGCGAGCCTGCTGCGCAAGATCGACACGATCGGCAAGCTGATCGGCGATCGCCCGGCGCGCCTGGCACGCGCCGGCGCGAGCCGCAAGGTTTCCAGCCAGCGGTTGATCGCCATCGGCGCGTCGTCAGGCGGACCCGGTGCCATTGCCAAACTGTTGGCCGGTCTTCCTGCCGATCTTTCCGCAGCGATCGTCATCATCCAGCACATCGACGAGCAATTTGCCGCCGGCATGGCCGACTGGCTGAAACAATTTTCGCCCTGGCCGGTGCGCCTGGCGCGGGAGGGCGACCGGCCCGCGGCGGGCACCGTCTTGCTGGCGGGCACCCGCGACCATCTGGTGTTCAAGTCGCCCGACCTACTCGGATACGCTGCCGATCCGGTCGCGCACGTGCATCGACCGTCGGTGGATGTCTTCTTCGACAGCGTGAACCGCCACTGGGGGGGGGAGGTTTACGCCGTGTTGCTGACCGGCATGGGCTGCGACGGCGCCGTGGCGCTGAAGGCGCTGCGCGACAATGGCCACTACACCATCGCCCAGGATGCGGCGAGCAGTGCGGTGTACGGCATGCCCAAGGCCGCCGCGAAACTGCAAGCTGCGGTGGACATCCTGCCGCTGGATAGCATTGCGCCCAGGCTCGTGCAGGTGCTGTCGGGCAACGAAGTATGGGGCAAGCGATGAGTAGCGGTTCTTCCGAGGTTCCTGACACCGGCTTGGCGATTCCTTCGGATGAGTCGGCAGTCGTCGTCTTCTTGGTCGATGACCAGGCGATGATCGGCGAAGCCGTGCGCCGCGCCCTCGCCAGCGAAACCGACATCGTGTTTCACTACTGCGCAAGCGCAGCCGATGCCGTGGCTACCGCTCAGCGGCTCAGCCCGACTGTCATCCTGCAGGACCTGGTGATGCCCGATGTCGACGGCCTGACGCTGGTGAGCAGGTATCGCGCCAACCCGGCGACCCGCGATATCCCGATCATCGTCCTGTCCAGCAAGGAAGATGCCGCCATCAAGAGTGAAGCGTTTGCGGCCGGGGTCGACGATTACCTGGTCAAGCTGCCGGACAAGATCGAACTGATCGCGCGCATCAGGCATCACTCGAAGTCCTACCTCAATCGCCAGCAACGCGACGCGGCGTATCGCGCCCTGGATGAAAGCCAGAAGAAACTGATCGAAATGAACCAGGCCTTGCAACGCCTGAGTCACGTCGATGGACTGACCGGACTGAGCAATCGTCGCTACCTCGATGAGTTCCTGGCCATCGAGTGGAAGCGCGCGGCGCGCGAGTTGGGCGACCTCTCGGTGCTGATGATCGACGTCGACAACTTCAAGAAGTACAACGACAGCTACGGCCACCTCGCCGGAGATGAAGTGTTGAAACAGGTGGCAACCGCCGTGCGCGAATGCCTGCGCCGGCCAGCCGATCTGGCCGCACGCTTCGGCGGCGAGGAGTTCGTGGTCGTCCTTCCCGGCACCTCGTTCTATGGTGCACAGGTCATGGGCGAGCGCATCTGTCGTCGGATCGAAGGGCTGAACGTAGCTCACGGCGCGCTCGGCGAAGCCTGCGTGGTCACTGTCAGCATCGGTGGTGGATCGACCATGCCGGTCCGCGGTGGACTTGCCAACGAACTGTTGGCGATTGCCGACGAAGCGCTTTACGTAGCCAAGGGAAGCGGCAAGAACCGCGCAGTGGTGCGCGAAATACCCGCCAAATCGGACAGCGAAATCCGTGCTTGAAAGCGTAGCACTACAAACCCGCGCCCTGCCCTCATGGAACATCAGCTGATTGCAGGGCTAGGAGTCTGGGCGCCAGAAAGTTTGATCGCTCGCGTGGGCGCTTTATTCGTAAGCCGCCAGTGGTGAGCGGACCCAGAATTCGCGCAGGAGTCTCACAGTTGGTCAACAAGT
>JBKJTK010000388.1:0-19692 GCA_046590875.1 Chiayiivirga sp. | reverse complement strand
CGATCGATGACTTCCACGTCGAAATAGGCGCCGGCGCTCGCCGGCGCGGACGCCAGCAGGGCGGAAAAGACAAGGGCAGCGAGGGTGGCGAACACGGTGCGCATGGTGGGTCTCCGGTACGAGGGCAGGGATGCGAGTGATGTGCGTGTGCGGCTGTCAACGCAGCCGCGGCAGGAATGGGGTTAGGCCGACCCGAACCGCTTCGCTACACTGGCGCCCCTTTGCGCAATACGTCCAGAAATGAGCAAGACCCGCGTCCTCACCGGCATCACCACCTCCGGCACCCCGCATCTGGGCAACTACGTCGGCGCGATCCGCCCGGCCGTCGCCGCCAGCCGCGATCCGGGCGTGGATGCGTTCTATTTCCTCGCTGACTACCACGCCCTGATCAAGTGCGACGACCCGGCCCGGATCGAGCGCTCGCGGCTGGAGATCGCTGCCAGCTGGCTCGCCGCCGGACTCGATCCGGAGCGCGTCACGTTCTATCGCCAGTCCGACATCCCCGAGATTCCCGAACTGACCTGGCTGCTGACCTGTGTCACCGCGAAGGGCCTGATGAACCGCTCGCACGCTTACAAGGCGGCGGTCGATGCCAACGTGGCTGAGCAGCAAGACCCGGATGCCGGCATCACGATGGGGCTTTTCAGCTATCCGATCCTGATGGCGGCCGACATCCTGATGTTCAACGCGCACAAAGTGCCGGTCGGCCGCGACCAAATCCAGCATATCGAGATGGCGCGCGATATCGGCGCGCGCTTCAACCATCTGTTCGGGCGCGGCACGGAATTCTTCGTGCTCCCCGAAGCCGTGATCGAGGAGTCGGTCGCGACTTTGCCGGGCCTCGACGGCCGCAAGATGTCGAAGAGCTACGACAACACCATCCCGCTGTTCGAGGGCGGCGCGAAACGGTTGAAGGAAACGATTGCGCGCATCGTCACCGACTCGAAGGCGCCGGGCGAAGCGAAAGATCCGGAGTCGTCGAATCTCGTCACGCTGTATCAGGCTTTTGCGAGTGCGCAGGAATCGGCGGCGTTCAGCGCCGCGTTGATTGATGGTCTGGGTTGGGGCGAGGCCAAGCAGCGCTTGTTCGAGCGCATCGAACGCGACATCGCACCGCTGCGTGAGCGCTACGAGACGTTGATTGCGAAGCCGGGGGAGATCGAGGAACTACTGCTGGTTGGAGCCAAGAAGGCGCGGGTGATTGCGGCGCCGTTGCTGGCGGAGTTGCGTGCTGCCGTAGGCCTCAGAAGCTTCACCGCAGCAGCGGAACCATTCGATCCGGAGGCGGCGCTCTTTGACCAATTGGCGCGAGATCATCGAGAGGAGAATAGAGAAACAGTTGTTCCGGCTGATATCAGCAATCCCTATGAATGCCTGCGACTGGATGAGCCTTCCATCTTTCACTTCAGAATCCGCTACACCGCGAAGGACGATCTTCTTTCGATGGAGTTTCCGTCCTTGCGTGACGCGGGTACGTGTGCGGGCGCATTGAGAAATGCCGGAATGGCGGGAATTGAAATCAGACACGAGCCCTACGATGACGACCAGAACCGGGAGATTCGGCTTCGCTTGGACGGTCGGCTGGTTGCGCGGGGCATGGGCATGACCGCCAGTCATCAGGAGGAACTGGATGCAGAGATCGACCGCATCCGAGAGTCATTTCGACTGATGTATGAAGCGCTAGCCGAGAAGCAGCGGAGAAAGTCCGAACGCTCTCGGTCGTGAACTCCACGGAAATCCGTTCGCCCTGAGGTATCGAAGGGCGGCCCCACGTTGCACGGACCGTTCATGCTTCGATACCTCAGCACGAACGGTGTGAGGGTCGTAGCAGACGCCCGTGAGGGGGCATTGTCAGCAATGCATCGCGAGAGCTTGCCATTGACCACATGAATCCGACCGTTGAATTCAATCTCACCCTGATCCTGTTCCTGCCCTGGTTCGCGATCCTCGGCACGTTGTTCTGGTTCTATCCGCACCAGCCGCGAAGCGCGACCCGACGCGGTTTCGATCTGGCCGCGCTGACGATCGCAATGCTCGCGAGCTGGTTCGGCATGCGCTGGGGCATGCTCAACGCCGATCCGCAGGCCGGCGCGATCTGGAAGCGGGTGCTGGCGACGTTGCTCGCCTATGGCGTCTTCCTCGCGCTGCTGGGTGCGGCCTGGCGACTGCGCACTCGCCTGTTCCGCGGAGCGCACTGAAGGGGTCGAAGGCGGCTGCGCAGGCCTGCGCTAAGGGCAAGCCCCGCGCAGCGCATCCAGATCTCGCGACGCTGGCTGTTCAGTGGCAAGTACCTGGATTGTCGCCGCCAGCGCTTTTTTCGGGTTGCTTGCGTCAGGGCGTGCGCAGGCTTGCGCACGCGCACGCCAGGCGTTCGCCAAGCGACGCGGCCGGGCGCTGTCGGACAGGTAGGCGGCGTAACCGGTGTCGGCCATCGCTGCCTGTTCGATGCAAAGGGCGTAGTCGCCGCTCGCGCACGCCAGCTGTGCGCGCAGCAGCGCCAATTCCGGGGACGCAGTGTCGTTGAGTTCCTTCTGCTGAGGTTCAATGCCTGCGAGCAGCTTAATGGCGGCGGCCGAATCGCCTCGGTCCAGCGCCAACTGCGCACGCCATTGCGCCCAGGCAATTTGTTCGACATGTGGCGCGGGCCAAGCTTGCTCCAGCTCGCTGGCGTGCGAAGACAAGGCCCGCTCGGCGGCGTCGGTGTCGCCGCGCATTCGCAGCAGTCGTGCGTACAGCAGCTCGCGTCGCAGCCGCTCGCGCGGATCGGGCTTCGCTTGAGCGTGCATCAACTCGTCAGCAGTATCCAGGTGTACCTGCGCTTCATTTGCATCGCCGCCTTGCAACGCGGCATCGACCCGCTGCAAGGTCAATGCAATGCGACGAGGATAAGCCGCGCCGAAAGCCGCTTTCCAGATGCTGTCGGCGGCGTCGAGCGACGTCACGGCAGCGCGCGTCTCGAACATCGCCAGCCGGTTGATCGATTCGTTGTAGTGCACCGTTGCCAGCATGTCGCGATCAACCTCGGGTTGATCATCGAATACTGCGCGCGCTTTCTCGTACCACGTCTTGGCTTCGAGATGACGGGACTGGCCGCGCAGGATGCCGGCCAGGGTGTTGGCGATATAGGCCTGCATCGGGTGCGTGGGCGGCAGCACGCGCGCGGCCAATGCCGCGTTGCCGCGTTCCAGTTGCTCGGCTTCATCGAGCTGGCCGACGCGACGCAGGGTAAGGGCTAGGTTGTGCCGCATCGTGATGCTGGACGAATGGTCCGCGCCGTTCTCGTGCTCGTTGTCGCGCAGCAGGCGCTGGAAGCGTTTGATCGCCTCGTCGTTGCGTCCGGCCTCGCTCAGCGCCAGGGCCAGATCGTTCTGCGCGGCGCGAATACGCGTTGGATGCTCGTCCGATCGCACATCGCGCGTGTCGGCGACGCGTAGACGCAACTCGATCGCAGCACCGCGCTCGCCGCGCTGGTCGAGCAAGCGTGCGCGCGCCAGATCCAGATCCTCGGCACGCGATTCCAGCGTCTGCGCGGCGTCGCCGAAATAGTTGGGCTGCAGGCGCAGATTCGCATCCAGCCACGCCCAGGGCGAGTTCTCCGCTTGTCGCAACCGCGCGAGGATCGCGAGCGCCTCCTTTGCATGACGTTCGCCCTCGGCTGTCTTGCCCTGGTGCGAATGCAGGTCGACCAGATCGACCAGCACGTCCAGCCGCGGGCGCAGGCTGTCTCCATCTGGGGGCAGCTGCGTCAGGGCACGCTCCAGTTGCAGTCCTGCCTGCGTGTAGTCGCCCAAGTGCAGATAGGCGTTGCCGATGGTGTTGAGCAGTTGGCCGGCGATGCGTGGCTGGTCGGCCATCTCATGCAGCAGGCGCTCGCGGCCCTCATCCAGCAGTTGTCGCGCGCTGAGCGCGGAATCGGTGCCCGAGCCGGGTCGAGCCTGCTCGAACAGGGACACGAGGAACTGCTTGACCACTTCGGCGCGTTCGGCTTCCTGCTGCGCTTTGCGGGCCTGATAGAGGCTCGCCAGCATCGCCGCAGTCAGCAGCAGGAATACGCTGGTCACTATTGCGAGCGGCAGCCGACGGCGGCGCACGAACTTGAGCGCGCGATACAAGACGCTCGCGCGCGCGGCCTGTACCGGGCGGCCATCGAGCCAACGCTGCAAGTCCTCCACCAACGCCGACATCGAGGGATAGCGATCCTGCGGGCGCTTCTCGAGCGCTTTCTGCACGATCGCATCGAGGTCGCTGCGCAGCACGCGGCGCCATTGCGCGGGGGTGACTGCGCGCTCGGCCGCGAGCCGGTGGCGGTCTTCCGGTGCTTGCGGCAGTCGGCTCGCGAGCGCCGGCGCCGGCGTCTCGAGCACCGCACGCTGAATCTCGAACGCGCTGGAATCGGGAGTCTCGAACGGACGCACGCCGGTCAGCAGCTCGAACAACAGCACTCCCAGGGTAAAAACGTCGGTCGCAGCACTGACCGGCGCGCCGTCGATCTGCTCGGGCGCCGCGTACTCGGGGGTGTGGATCGTGCTCTCAGGCGCGCCGCGATCGGTTTCGTGTTCGTCCAGCATCGAGGCGATGCCGAAATCCAGCACATGTGGTGCGCCATCGCGGTCTACCAGAATGTTTGAAGGTTTCAGGTCGCGATGAATCACCAGTTGCTGATGCGCGTACTGCACCGCGTTGCCGGCCGCAACGATCAAGCGCACGCGTTCACGCAGCGACGACCGGCGGCTGGCGCACCACACGGTCAGACTCTCGCCTTCGATCCGCTCCATCGCGAACCAGGGCAAGCCGCTCTCGTCGTCAACGCCACCCTCGTACAGGCGCGCAATGGACGGGTGTTCCAGTCGTGAAAGGATGCGGCGCTCGCGCTCGAAGCGTCGGCGTGAGGATTCGTCTTCCCCGCCGCTGCGAATCAGCTTGAGCGCGACCTCGCGCTCGAACTCGCCATCGTCGCGGCGCGCCAGGTACACCGCACCCATGCCGCCGTGGCCGAGCAGGCGCTGCAGTCGGTAGGGACCCACGCGACGCCCCAACCGCGCCTCGTTCTCGGCGCGCGGTCCGGGGCCGACACCGGTATTGGGAAACAGCGGCAGCGCGTCTGCCAACCGCTGGGTCGGGATCGTCAAATCCGGGAAGATGGGATCAGTCGGAGACAACGAGGCGCACTACCAGCGATTGAGACGCGGACCTTTGTCCGCGTCGCGCAACCGCACCACGCAGAAGCGTTGTCCGGTCGGAGCCTGCATCACCACCCAGCGCGCAGTGTGCGGGCGACTGACTTCGATTGCGCCGAGCACCTTCAGGCGCGCGACTTCCGCCTCGATATCGTCGGTCTCGATGTCCAGATGCACGTGCGATTCGTGCTCGACTTTCTGCACTTCGATGTGCAGATCGGCCGGCGTGTCGCCGAGCACGGCGTACTTGCCTTCGCCGCCTTCGTTGGGATTGATGATGGGCAGGCCGAGCGCGGCGCCCCAGAACTCGGCCGCGGTTTCCACCCGCTCGCTACGGCAGTCGATGATGAAGCCGGCGAGACGACTGCGGTGCGCCATAAAAAATCTCCGCGGCAGCTTTGCCGCTGTTAGGTGTGTCCGCGGCAGCTTCGCTGCTGCTCAGTGTGTCCGCGGCAGCTTGGCTGCTGCTCGTGTGTCCGCGGCAGCTTCGTTGCTGCTCGTGTGTCCGCGGCAGCTTCGCTGCTGCCTAGTGTGCCCGTTGCAGGTCGTCGATCGCTGCGCGCAGGAAGCGTGCGGCCTCGCCGCCGGTGGCCGCGCGATGATCGAAGGTGAGCGAGAGCGGCAGAATGCGATGGGTCTCGATGCCGCCCAGTACCGGCACCACGGCGTGGTGCAGGCGTCCCGCGCCGACGATGCACACGCAAGGCGGCACCACCACCGGCGTGGCGTACTTGCCCGCAAACACCCCGAAGTTCGACAACATCAGGGTGCAGTCGCGCAGCTCTTCGGGTGGGAGCGAGCGCTGCTTGACGCCGTCGCGTAGTCGATTGAGTTCGGCGCGCAGCGTGGTAGCGTCGCGTCGTTCGCAACCGCGCAGCACGGGCACGAACAAGCCGTCGGGTGAATCCACCGCGATGCCCACGTCGACACGCGCGTGCCGGCGCAAGGTGCCTTCCTTGGCATTGAGCCAGGAGTTCATCGACGGCTCAACACGTGCGCCCGCGACGAGGGCACGTATCAGGCGCGCCATCACGTCCGCGCCCGATGCCCAGGCGTGCAGATCGGCATCGTCCATCAGCGTGGTAGGCACGACTTCCGCGTGCGCCGCCGACATGGTGCGCAGCATGTTGCGGCGCACGCCGCGGATGGGCTCATTGCGGTCGAACTCGGCTGTGCTCCTTCCCCCGCTTGCGGGGGGTGAGGCGACACGCTCATGAGCCGCAGGCTCATGTGTTGACGAACGCCCGAGGGCTATGCCCGAGGGCCGGGACGGCCGGGATGGGGGCGGCTGTGTGTGCGAGGCGGTTTCGTCAGCGACGCGACTTCGAACACCCCCACCCCGGCTCTCCCCCGCCGAATCAGGGTTGGGACGAGTGCCACGCGCATCACCCCGCGCCGCGGCCTGCTTCACATCCGCCAGCGTCACCACCTCACCCGCCCCTGTCGGCGCAATGCGCGCGAGATCGATGCCGAGTTTCTTCGCCAGTGCGCGTACTGCGGGCATCGCCTTGACGCCGCCCACACTGCTGGCCTGCTCAACATGCACCCGATCGCTGCTCTGCATCGCACCGACCACGGTGCCGCTATCGGCTCGTTGGGCTGGCGCACCCTGGGGCGCAGGAAGGTCGTCGGAGGCGATCTCGCCGCCGACATCGGAGGCGTGCACCGTGATCGCATTGCCGTCGTCGCGGGTGAGTTCGTCCGGCACCGGTTGCCCGGCGCCCTGGTGTCCGGCTACATGGTGTCCAGCGACATGGTGTCCAGCGACATGGTGACCGCCGCCGTGATGATGACCGGTGTCCTGTGCCTCGGCGCGTTGCGGAAGATTCGGATCGAGCTCGAATTCCGCCAGCATCATGCCGGTGATGACGACATCGCCGACCGCGCCGGCCAGTCGCAACACCTTGCCCGAGTACGGCGTCGGCACTTCTACCACCGCCTTTGCCGTTTCCATCGACACCAGCGGCTCGTCGAGCCGGATCGTGTCGCCGACCTTGACCATCCACTCGACGATCTCCGCGTCGGGCAAGCCTTCGCCCAGATCCGGCAGCAGGAAGGTTTTTCTCTCGCTCATGCCTGTGGCCTTTTCAACTTGCTGCCAGCGTGCGTTTCACCGCCGCGACGATCTTCTCGACGCTCGGCAGATATTTCATCTCCAGCCGGAACAGCGGGATCGGGGTGTCGTAACCGGTGACGCGCTCCACTGGTGCCAGTAATTCATACATCGCGTGCTGGGCGAGACGCGCCGCGATCTCGGCGCCAAAGCCGCCGGTGCGCGGGGCCTCGTGCACGATCACACAACGACCGGTTTTCTTCACCGATTCGTGGATGGTGTCGAAGTCCAGCGGCTTGAGTGTGGCCACGTCGATCACCTCAGCCTCGATGCCCTCCGCCGCCAGCACCTCGGCTGCTTCCAGCGTTTCCTTTACTTGTGCACCCCAAGTGACGAGGGTCACGTCGCCGCCATCACGCAGCACATAGCACACGTCCAGTGGCAAGGCCTCGCCGTCGTCCGGCACGTCTTCCTTGTATTGGCGGTAGAGGCGCTTGGGCTCCATGAAGATCACCGGGTCCGGATCGCGGATCGCGGCCAGCAAAAGCCCATAAGCGCGTTGCGGCGAACTCGACAGCACCACGCGCAGCCCCGGCACATTGGTGAACATGGCCTCGTTCGCCTCGGAGTGATGCTCTGGCGCGCGGATGCCGCCGCCCCAGGGCACACGTAGCACCATCGGGCAGGTCAGGCGCCCGCGGGTGCGGTTACGGAAGCGTGCGGCATGGCAAATGATGTGGTCGAGCATCGGATACACGAAGCCGTCGAACTGCACTTCCGCCACCGGCTTCATGCCCTGCGACGCGAGCCCCACCGTGAGGCCTGCGATCGTGGTCTCGTCGAGCGGCGTATCGAGCACGCGCTCGGCGCCGAACCGCTGTTGCAGGCCGGCGGTGGCGCGAAACACGCCGCCATTGATGCCCACGTCCTCGCCCAGGATCAGCACGCTGTCGTCGTGGGTGAGTTCCCACGCAAGGGCCTGGGTGATGGCTTCAATGAGGGTGATCGCGGCCATCAGCGGAGGGCTCCCGGCAATGCGATGGAGGGTACGACGGGCCTGCCGGGAGTCCCGCCGTACGAGTTCTTTGCGTCCTCAATCATTGCGACTCTCCCACGCCAGCGCCTCGGCGCGCTGCGCCACCAGATCCGGTGGCAGTTCGGCGTACATGTAGTCGAACATCGACCCAAGCGGCTGCAACGTGGTGGCGAGATAGGCGTCGACCTCGATGTCGACCAGGCGACTGCATTCAACCTTCCACTCCGCTTCCTCGCTTTCGCTCCACAGTTTCTCGGCGATGAGCCAGGTCCGCAGCCGCGTCATCGGTTCGCGCTGCCAGGCCGCCTTCACTTCCTCGTCGCCGCGATATCGGCGCGCGTCGTCGGCGGTGGTGTGGTCGCCGAGGCGATACGTCACCAGTTCCAGCACTGTGCCGCCGTGACCGTGGCGGGCGCGCTTGAGCGCCTGATCCATCGCCGCGCGCACCGCGAGGATGTCGTTGCCATCGACTTGCAGGCAATCCAGCCCGCCCGCGATGCCTTTTTGTGCCAGCGTTTTTGCGCCGGTCTGGGCCGATCGCGGCACCGAGATCGCCCATTGGTTGTTGATAATGCACAGCACGAACGGCAACGCATATGCGCCGGCGGAATTGATGGCGGCGTAGGTGTCGGACTTGCTCGATCCGCCGTCGCCAACGCAGGCCACTGCAACGCGAGGCTCCTTGCGCAATTTGAACGCCAGCGCCGCGCCAGCGGCATGCAGACATTGGGTGCCGATCGGCACACACCAAGCGTAATCATGTGGTGGGCCGGAGAAATCGCTGCCACGTTCATCGCCTCCCCAGTACATCAGCAGCTCTCGCGGTTTCACCCCGCGCACGAACTGCGCCCCGTATTCGCGATAACTGGGCGCCAGCACGTCGTCGTACTGCATCGCGGAACCGATGCCGATGTGCGCGGCCTCGTGCCCCAGACAACTGGCGTAGGTGCCGAGCTTGCCGGTGCGCTGCAAGGCCACGGCCTTGGTGTCGAAGCTGCGCACCTTCAACATTTCCTTGTACAACTCGACCACCACGCGCTTGTCGCGCGCAAACTCGGGCAGGTCGTCGCGCACGAGGCGACCGTCCGGGTCAAGGTATTGCAGGTATTCGATCTTGAAGGTGGCGACGGTGCTCATCGCTCGACCAAGGCAGTGGGGGACGCTCTTGATAGCAGCGCGGCATGACTGAGGCAAGGCGCACCGCGGCGAAGCGCACTACAATCGCGTTCTCATGGAGGCGACACATGCCCACGCAGGACCCCAACCCGCACAACTTGCGCGCGATCGAACAGGAAATCACCACCGATCTGCGCGATCGCCTGAGCTATGGGGGCTACCTGCAACTCGACACCCTGCTGTCGGCGCAAAGACCGCTGAGCGAGCCGCCGCATCATGACGAGCTGCTCTTCATCATCCAGCACCAGACCTCCGAGCTGTGGATGAAGCTCACCATCCACGAGTTGCGCGCGGCGATCTCGCATTTGCGTGCCGACCGTGTGGACCCGTGCCTGAAGATGCTGGCGCGGGTGAAACAGATTCAACGCCAGTTGACCGAACAGTGGTCGGTGCTGGAGACGCTCACGCCGAGTGAATATCTCGAATTCCGCGACGTGCTGGGACCAGCTTCGGGTTTCCAGTCGCTGCAATACCGTCTGATCGAGTTCCTGCTTGGCAACAAGAATGCCGGCATGCTGACGGTATTCGCGCACGACACTGCCGGTCACGAAGAGCTGCGCGTGGCGTTGGAGTCGCCCAGCCTCTACGACGAGTTTTTGCGCTATCTGGCGCGTCGCGGCCACGCAGTGCCGGCCTCCTGCCTCGAACGCGACTGGTCGCTGCCACACACCCGGGAGCCGGCGCTGCTTCCAGTCTACAAGCGCATCTACGAACACAGCCGCGAGCACTGGGACGCGTATCACCTGTGCGAGCAGTTGGTCGATGTCGAAACCAATTTTCAACTTTGGCGCTTCCGCCACATGAAAACGGTGGAACGCATCATCGGCTACCGCCGCGGCACCGGTGGCAGCTCCGGCGTTGCCTTCCTCAAGCAGGCGCTGGAGCTGACGTTCTTTCCGGAGCTGTTCGAAGTCCGCACCGAGCTCGACGCGCCGGCGCGGTGAGGCTCTGCTGCAGGGCCCGATATTGCACCGCAACATGCGAGAGCGTTTGACTGCGGCGCCCCCACCGGTTACATGTTGCGCGCCGTGTGACCGTCCTGTGGCGTGGTCGCGACTGCAACAACCTCTTTCCACCACGTATTGACAGGAGAAGCCGCATGAGCGGTGCCGTCACCACGCCCGATTCGGGCCCGATTCCGGAATTCAAGCAAGTCCTGGGGCATCCCAAGCCGCTGTGGATGCTGTTCATGACCGAGTTCTGGGAACGCTTTGCGTTCTACGGCATTCGCTGGGCGCTCGTGCTGTACATCGTGGCGCAGTTCCACGGCGGCGATGCGTCCGGCGAAGCCGCGGCCAACCGCACCTATGGCGCGTATCTCGCGTTGGTGTATGCGGGGGCGATCTTCGGCGGGCTGGTTGCGGACCGGGTGTTGGGCTATCAGCGTTCGATCTTGCTCGGTGCCGTCATCATGGCCGCGGGCCTGTTCATGATTGCGCTGCCCAGCGAGCAGCTTTTCAAATTTGGGTTGGCCACCATTATCTGCGGCAACGGTCTGTTCAAGCCCAACATCTCGACCATGGTCGGCAAGCTGTACAGCGCCGGCGACGCGCGGCGCGATTCAGGATTCACCATCTTCTACATGGGCATCAATGCCGGTGCCTTCGTTGCGCCGATCCTGACCGGCTGGCTGGCCGAGCAGGTGTTCGGCACCAGCGCGATGCCGACCTACAAGGTCGTGTTCCTCGCCGCCGGCATCGGCATGCTGATCAGCCTGGTGTGGTTCTGGTTCGGCCGCCAGCAACTCGAAGGCATCGGCCGCCCGCCGGCGGACAGCGCGGGCAAGCAGAAGGTGCTGTACGTGTTGATCGGCGCGCTGCTGGCGATCCCGCTGGTTTATTTCCTGCTGGCGATTGACGCCACCAGTTTGCAGTGGTTCGTGCTGATGCCGATGTTTGTCGGCCTGTGCGGTCTGCTGCTGGTGGAGGGTGTCAAGGTCGGTTCCGCGCAGCGCGACAAGGTGATCGCGATGCTGATCATCTTCGCGTTCAACATTCTTTTCTGGATGTTCTTCGAGCAGGCCGGCAGTTCCTTTACCTTCCTCGCCGATAAGATCGTCGATCGCGATCTGTTCGGCGCCGGTGGATTTATTTTCCCCAATGCCTGGTTTCAGTCGGTGAACGCGATCGCGATCATCGCGCTGGCGCCACTGGTCGCGATGACCTGGGTGTGGCTGGCGCGCCGCAACGCCGACCCCTCGATCCCGCGAAAATTCGGGCTGGGACTCATTTTCAACGGATTGGCGTTCCTGCTGCTGATGTTCGCGCTGTCCAAGCTGGTCAGCGCCTCCGGCCTGATCCCGTTCTGGACCCTGTTCATGGTCTACGTGATCCAGTCCATCGGTGAGCTCTGCCTGTCGCCGATCGGTCTATCAATGGTGACCAAGCTCGCCCCGCTGCGCCTGGTTGGTTTCGGGATGGGCGGATGGTTCCTCTCCACCGGCATCGGCAACAATCTTTCGGGCATCTTCGCTGGCCACGTCAGTGGCGAAGGCGGCATGACCACGGCCTCGGCCTTGAGCGGTTACACCTTCGGTTTCTGGGCCTTGATCGGCTCGGGCGTACTGCTGTTCCTGATCGCGCCGCTGATCCAGAAGTTGATGCATGGGGTGAAGTGACGTTCCGGCCCGTGCGCGCGTAGCGCGCAGGGCTTTGCCGGAACGTCATCCCCGCGCAGGCGGGGATCCAGTGACTTGCGCTCTACGCCACGCCTCAAAGGCGCTGGGTCCCCGCTTTCGCGGGGATGACCGGAAAAAACGCAAACGGCGGCCTTTGGGCCGCCGTTTGCATTTACATAGGCACGCAGCTCACAGCACTCGCTCGGCCGCATGCGAGTTGCGATCGAGCTTGTCCAGTAGCGCCAGCAAAGTGTCGCGTTCCTGCGGCTCGAGCGCTTCCAGCAGGGCGCGTTCGTAGGCCAGTGCCAGCGGCACGACGCAATCGAAGATGGCGTAGCCGGCTTCGGAGAGTTCCAGTACCGAACGGCGCCGGTCGGCTTCGTGCAGGTCGCGTTGCAGGCGGCCGGATTCGAGCAGGCCGCTCACGGCGCGGCTGACGGCGACCTTATCCATCGCGGTGCGCTCGGCGACCTCGTTCGCGGACAGCCCGGGAAATCGGCCGAGCACGGCGATCACGCGCCACTCGGTCACCGACAACTGGAAGCGCGAGTCGTAACAGCGCGCGATCGCATTGCTGAGGCGGTTGGAGAGTACCGACAGCCGGTAGGGCAGGAAGCGCTCGAGTTCCAGAGTTTGATGTTCAGTCATGCTGCACTGCGCCTTGCAAGTGGTTGCAATTGAAACTATAAAGAAGTCTTCCAACAAACTGCGCCCGCCGCGTTCAAGCGGACCACCCACCCCAGGACCGGAGTCCCGCCATGAGCGTCGCCTCGCCCAATCTCGGCATGCAGGTCACCACCTTCGACAACCCGATGGGCATCGACGGCTTCGAGTTCGTCGAATTTGCCGCGCCCGCCGGCCAGGCCGACCTCCTGCACACCTTGTTCCGCCGCATGGGATTCTCCGCGGTGCTCAAGCATAAGGCGCGGAACATCACCGTGTATCGCCAGGGCGGGGTGAATTTCCTCGTCAACGAAGAACCGAACTCGTTCGCGGCCGATTTCGCCGCGCAACACGGCCCCAGCGCCTGCGGTTTCGCGGTGCGGTTCACGCAGCCGGTCGAGCGGGTGCTGTCAGACGTGCTGAAGAACGGGGGCGAGGCGGTGACGCACAAACCCGCGAGCCGCGCCATCGGCGTGCCCGTGGTGAAGGGTATCGGCGACTGCATGTTGTACCTCGCGCCGAGCGGCGTGGACGTCTACGCAGACGATTACGCACCGATTCCGAATACTGCGTCGAATCCGCAAGGTTTCGGGCTCACCTTCATCGACCATCTCACCCACAACCTCTACTTCGGCAATATGCAGAAGTGGTCGGATTACTACGAACGATTGTTCAACTTCCGCGAGATTCGCTACTTCGACATCAAGGGCGCCAAGACCGGCCTGGTGTCAAAAGCGATGACTGCGCCGGACGGCATCGTGCGCATTCCGCTCAACGAATCCAGCGATCCAAAGTCGCAGATCAACGAATATCTCGACACCTACAAGGGCGAGGGCATTCAGCACATTGCCTGTTTCACCGACGACATCTACACCACGATCGAGCGCATGCGCGCGGCCGGCGTGGAATTCCTGGATACCCCCAACGCCTATTTTGATGTGATCGACGAGCGCGTGCCGAACCACGGTGAAGACGTGCCGCGCCTGCGCGCCAACAAGATATTGATCGATGCCGATCTGGAAACCAAACAACGCAAGCTGTTGCAGATATTCACCCAGAACGCGGTGGGTCCGATCTTCTTCGAGATCATCCAGCGCAAGGGCAACGAGGGCTTCGGCGAAGGCAATTTCCAGGCCTTGTTCGAGAGCATCGAGCGCGACCAGATGCGGCGCGGCGTGCTTTGAGCGGCCTCTGAGGATGCAAGCCAACGGCTACCAATCCGGCTTCGGCAACGAGGTCGCGACCGAAGCGGTGACGGGCACGCTGCCCGTCGGGCGGAATTCGCCGCAGCGCGTAGCACACGGGTTGTACGCCGAGCAGCTTTCCGGCACCGCGTTCACTGCGCCGCGCGGGGAAAACCGGCGTAGTTGGTTGTACCGGATTCGTCCTGCGGCGATGCACGGACCGTTTGCGCCCTTTGTGCAGCCGCACTTTCATGACGAGTTCGGCGCCGCACCGATATCGCCGGATCAGTTGCGTTGGAGTCCGCTGCCCATCCCGCAAGCGCCGACCGATTTCGTTGACGGCCTGTTCGTGATGGCCGGCAACGGCTCGGCGGCGGCGCAAAACGGCGTCGGCATCCATCTCTACGCCGCGAACCGCTCGATGCAGGGGCGTTGGTTCTACAGTGCCGACGGCGAGCTACTGATCGTGCCGCAGCAGGGGCGCTTGTCGATCGCCACCGAGCTGGGCGTATTGGCTGTGGAGCCGCAGGAGATCGCGGTGATTCCGCGCGGCGTGCGTTTCTGCGTCGAGTTGCCCGATGGCGAAGCGCGTGGCTATGTCTGCGAAAACTTTGGCGCGCTGCTGCGTTTGCCCGATCTCGGTCCGATCGGTTCCAACGGACTCGCCAATCCGCGCGATTTTTTTACGCCGAACGCGGCGTTCGAGGACCTCGACGGTGCGTTTGAGCTGATCGCAAAGTTCCAGGGCCATCTGTGGCGTGCCGACATCGGCCACTCGCCGCTCGATGTGGTCGGCTGGCACGGCAATTTCGCCCCGTACAAGTATGACCTCCGCCGATTCAACGCGATCGGCTCGATCAGCTTCGATCATCCCGATCCCAGCATCTTTACCGTGCTGACCTCGCCCAGCGACCAGCCCGGCACGGCGAACCTGGACTTTGTAATCTTTCCGCCGCGCTGGCTGGTGGCGCAGGATACCTTCCGCCCGCCATGGTTCCACCGCAATGTGGCGAGCGAATTCATGGGCCTGATCCACGGTGTGTACGACGCAAAAGCCGAAGGTTTCGCGCCCGGCGGCTGCTCGTTGCACAACGGCATGACCGGGCATGGACCGGATGCGGCGACGTTCGAGAAGGCGTCGAAGGCCGACCTGTCAAAACCGGATGTGATCGTCGATACCATGGCCTTCATGTTCGAGACCCGTGCGGTGATCCGCCCGACGCCGCAGGCGCTTGCAGCGACGCATCGACAGCGTGACTATCAAGCCTGCTGGACAGGCTTGAAGAAGCATTTCAAACCCGCGTGATTCAGATCCGGTCGTGGTGAGTCCTGAGCTTGTCGAAGGATCGAACCACAAACGGGACAGCATCCTTCGACAGGTGGGGTTGCTTCGCAACTACGCCTCCATTCCACTCGGCCAGGAAGAACGGCAGCATGAAACTGGGATCTCTCAAGGAAGGCGGACGCGACGGCACCTTGGTCGTAGTCTCGCGCGACTTGTCGAAGGCGGTGAAGGCAACCGGCATCGCGCCGACCTTGCAGCGTGCGCTGGAAGACTGGAGTACGGTCGCACCACGTCTGAACGCTCTCTCCGAAGTGCTCAACGCCAGCCCGGCCGAAACCATCAACGGAGAGCCGGTGTTTGCGGTCGATTTCGCTGCTTTCGCCGCGCCACTGCCGCGCGCCTACGAGTTCGTTGACGGCAGCGCCTATCTTCCCCACGTGGAGCGCGTGCGGCGTGCGCGCGGCGCCGAAGTACCGGAGAGCTTCTACGTTGATCCGCTGATGTACCAGGCCGTGAGCGCTGGTTTCTACGGCCCGCTCGATCCGGTGCGGGTGCCGAGCGAGGACTACGGCATCGACCTGGAAGCCGAGGTGGTGATCGTCACCGATGACGTTGCCATCGGGGTAACTCCCACGCAGGCTGCTCAACACATCCAGTTGGTCGGCCTGGTCAACGACGTGTCGCTGCGCAACCTGATTCCGAACGAACTTGCGAAAGGCTTCGGCTTCCTGCAATCCAAGCCACGCTCGGCATTGTCACCCGTGTTCGTGACGCCGGATGAACTCGGCGAAGCCTGGCGCGACAACAAGGCGCATCTTCCCCTGCTTACCCACATCAACGGCGCGTGGTTCGGCGCGCCCGAGGCCGGGGTCGACATGCACTTCGACTTCGCACAATTGATTGCGCATGCGGCCAGGACGCGGCCGCTGTCAGCCGGGACGATCGTGGGGTCCGGCACGGTGGCGAACCAGGACACCTCGCGCGGCGCCTCGTGCTTTGCGGAAAAGCGCACGGTGGAAACGCTGGAGCACGGCAAACCGCTCACGCCCTTCATGAAATTCGGGGACCGGGTGCGGATCGAAATGCTCGACAAGTCCGGCCGGTCGGTCTTCGGTGCCATCGATCAAACTGTGACAGACTCGACAAAGTGAGGCGCAGCGCGCTTCCCACTTTGGGTCGCTGGCGCTAGGCTGGTCCGGGGAACCAAGCGGGCACAACCAGGGGGCTGTGTTGAACGGCACGCTCAAGCTTTACAGTTATTGGCGCTCAAGCGCCGCTTATCGTGTGCGGATCGCGCTCAATCTCAAGGGATTGGAGCACGAGATCGTGCCGGTGAATCTTGCCCGCGACGGTGGCGAGCAGCACAGCGATGCATTCCGCGCGGTCAATCCGCAGGAACTGATCCCGGTGCTGGGGCACGGTCATCGCCTGATCCGCCAATCGATGGCGATCATGGAGTACCTCGACGAAACCTGGCCGACAAACCCTTTATTGCCGGCCACCGCGCGCGACCGTGCGCGCGTTCGCGCACTGGCGCAGATCGTGGCCTGCGACATCCATCCGCTCAACAACCTGCGCGTGCTGCAATACCTGGAACGCGAGTGCAACATGCCGCAACCCGAGCGCGACGCCTGGGTGCAACACTGGATACGGCTCGGGCTGGAGTCGCTCGAAGCGCTGTTGGCTGACCACCCAGCTACTGGCCAGTATTGCGAAGGCGAAGTCCCCGGATTGGCGGATTGCTGCCTGATCCCCCAGGTCTACAATGCTCGCCGCTTCGGCGTGGATCTGACGCCGTATCCGAGTGTGCAGCGCATCGACGCAGCGTGTCGCGAACTGCCGGAGTTTGAAGCCGCAAAACCCGAGAACCAGATCGACGCGCCAACGGCGACGTAAGGTCTCGACCACGGCCGCGAAGACAGCCGCCCTTTACGCAAAAAAAGGGCGGCTCGAAATGCCGCCCTGAATCGCTGTGGTTGCGCCGGGTCGATGTGGCGACCCGACGTCTGCCGAGGTCAGTTGCCCTCGAACCCGTGCGAGAAGATCGCAGGATCGACCGGCGCACCGGCGAGGACGGTGATCGTCGCCGCGCTGCTGTCCAAACCGCCATTCCCATCGCTGACCGACACCGCAAGGCTGAACGCGGAGTTCGCGAGCGTCACCGCGCCCGGCGTGGCAACCGAGATGGCGCCACTGATCGCATCTATCTTGAACGCGTTGCCGGTGTTGCCTCCTGTGATCGCGTAGACGAGGCTGCTTCCCGCATCCGCGTCGGTCGCCAAGACCGTCCCGACGACCGTATCCGTGCTGCTGCCCTCGATCACCGAGAACGTGTACGGTTCGTTGGTGAAGGCAGGCGCATCGTTGGTGTTGCTTACCGTGATCTGGAACGTCTGATCGACCGGTGCCGAGATGCCGTCGCTGACGCGCAGGGTGATGTTATGCGCGCCAACCGCGGCATTGCTAGGCGTGCCCGTTATCGTGCCGGTGCCGTTCGTGCCCGGTGTAAACGTCAGCCACGCGGGCCGTGTCAGCGCGGTGAGCGTCAACGTCGCACCCGCATCCGGATCGGCAGTAGTGATGTTGTAGGTGTAAACAGAGTCCTCGGTCGCGGTGGTGGCTGCCGTTGACGTGAAAATCGGGCCCCGGTTGGTTTCGGTGACGGTCCAGAGGAAGGTATCGGTGACCGTGCCGCCGTCGCCGTCATTCGCGGTGATCGTGACCGAGTAAGGACTGCCGGTTGCGGCGGTGAACGCAACGGTGCCGCTGATCAGCCCGGCGGCGGTGATCGACAGTCCGGCCGGCAACACGTCGGCGGAGTAGCTCAGGCTTTGCCCCGCATCCGCATCGGCGAAGTTGGCCGCGGTATCGACGTTCACCCCTGCGCCTTCGGCATTCGATTGGTCGGCAATCGGCAGGATCACGGTCGGGGCCTGATTGGTGCCGGTGACGGTCCAGGTGAAGGCCTGGGTCGCGATGGCGTTGCTCGGATCGGTGGCGGTGACGACGACGTTGTGGACGCCGGCGCTGTTGAAGGTCAGCGTGCCGCTGATCGCACCGCTGCTCGCGTTGATCGTGAGCGACGCCGGCAAGCCCGTGGCCGAATAGCTCAGCGTGTCGCTGTCGGCATCGGCGAAGCTGGCCGCGGTGGCGAGCGGCGTGATGGTCGCGCCCTCGGCGTTGGACTGATTGCCGATTGTGCCGACCGCGGCCGGAGCCTGGTTGGTGTTCGTCACGGTCCAGGTGAAGGACTGCGTCGCCATTGCATTCGACGGATCGGTCGCCGTGACCACCACGCCGTACGGGCTGCCGCCATTCGCGGCCAAGCTGAGCGTGCCGCTGATCTCACCGGTAGTGACGTTGATGCTCAGGCCGGTCGGCAAGCCCGTGGCCGAGTAGCTCAGCGTGTCGCCATCGGCATCGGTGAAGCGGGCAGCGGTGGCCTGCGACACCACGGCGCCTTCGGCGTCGCTGCGGTTGGCGATCGTGCCGCTCGCGGCCGGACCCCGATTGATGTTGGTCACCGTCCAGGTGAAGGCCTGCGTCGCGGTGGCGTTGCTCGTATCGGTGGCAGTGACCACCACGCTGTACGGGCTGCCGCCATTCGCGGCGAAGCTTAGCGTGCCGCTGATGACGCCGCTGAAGGCATCGATCGATAGGCCGACTGGCAGGCCGGCAGCTGAGTACACAAGCACGTCGCTGTCGGCGTCGCTGAAGTTGGCCGCGGTGGCCTGCGTCACCGACGCGCCTTCGACATCGGTACGGTCGGCGATCGTGCCCGCCGCCGCCGGTGCGCGGTTGTTGTTGGTGACCGTCCAGGTGAACGCCTGCGACGCCGTGGCGGTACTCGGATCGGTGGCTGTGACCGTCACATTGAACGGGCTGCTGGCGTTGGCAGTGAAGGCCAGTGTGCCGCTGATGACGCCGGTCGTGGGGTTGATGCTCAGGCCGATCGGCAGACTGCTGGCCGAGTAGGTCAGCGTGTCGCTGTCAGCGTCGGCGAAGTTCGCCGCGGTCGATTGCGTGACGGTGGCGCCTTCGGCGTCGCTGCGGCTGGCGATCGAACCCAACGCATTCGGCGCGCGGTTGATATTGCTCACGGTCCAGGTGAAGGCCTGGCTCGCGGTCGTGCTGCTCGGATCGGTCGCGGTGACGACGACCGAGAACGGGCTGCTGGCGTTGGCAGTGAAGGCGAGCGTGCCGCTGATGACGCCGGTCGTGGCGTTGATGCTCAGGCCGGTCGGCAGCCCGCTGGCCGAATAGCTCAGCGTGTCGCTGTCAGCATCGGCGAAGTTCGCCGCGGTCGCCTGCGTGACGATGGCGCCTTCAGCGTCGCTGCGGCCGGCGATCGAACCCACCGCACTCGGCGCGCGGTTGATATTGCTCACCGTCCAGGTGAAGGCCTGGCTCGCGGTCGTGCTGCTCGGATCGGTCGCCGTGACGACGACCGAGAACGGGCTGCTGGCGTTGGCAGTGAAGGCGAGCGTGCCGCTGATGACGC